>JAHJKV010000133.1 GCA_018822065.1 Pseudomonadota bacterium | reverse complement strand
GGATTTCTTGAGGAATTCCATGTGTCGTCCTCCTTAGTGTGCGCCGCCGAAGAGCATCGGCTTGAAGTCAAAAGCGGCTACGCGCTCGGAATTGTGGCAGTGGGTGCAGTCGTCGACATCAAGATTGGCCTTGATGTAGTCCGGGTCGCCCCCGGCGTCCACATGGGCAGAGCCTGGCCCGTGGCAGGTTTCACACCCTGCGTTGGCCATGTCAGGCGTTTCGTCGAAGCTGATGAAACCACCAGGCTGACCGTAGCCGGTCATATGGCAGCTGTAGCACTCTTCGAGTTCAGAGGAGGTCAGGTCACCGGCCATGATTTTGACCGAATCACCCGAATGCGCTTTTTTTGAAAAAGAAGTGTAGTTTTCAAATTCCACGTCGTGGCACTCCCCACAGGTTTCTGAACCCACGAAGGTGGCGTCCTGTGTGAGCGCTTTGTCCGTGCTGGCAAGGACAAAAACGATGGAGAGAGCAGCGAAGGCCGCTACCTGAATGATACGCCGACTGTAAGAATCCATACCCCAGCCCCTGTTTTGAGGTTGCGCCGTCTCCGGAAAAGCTCCCGGAGTTTGCGAAATCGTAAACGATTTTAATGCAAGGGTAAAGCCCTTTTCCTCACTGAAGGAGGTTAAATCGGCCATATTTTCAGAATCTTAACCTGTCACCAGTTCAATGTCGCCTTAAAAGCGGCCACAAGGCTTTCGCAGGGTTCATCAAGGATTTCCTGTTCCTCGTAGGTCAGGCAGAGCCTGCCGTCTGCCTTCACGGTACCAATACAACCGAATGCCTGCCCGGCAAACAAGGCTTCGAAGGCCGTGCGGTTGGCTGGGGCAAGAGTGCACACCAGTCGGGATGCAGACTCGGAATACAGCAGGGTGGTGACGTCCAGGTCGTTGCCTCCTGCCACGTTGCTGAGGTCGATGTGCGCGCCGAGCCGGCCGCCGAGGGCCATTTCTGCCAGGGCCACGCCCAGACCGCCGTCGGAGCAGTCGTGACAGGCGGAGATGATTCCTGCCTGGGATGCCGTAAAGACGGCTTCGTAGCGGGCACGGGCCGTGAGCAGGTCCACCTGGGGAACCTGCCCCGAAGCAAAGCCGAGTTCCTTTTCGATCTCTGCCCCGCCGGTCTCGGCAAAGGTGCGCCCGAGCAGGTAGACGAGGTCCCCCTCATGTTTGAAATCCGAGGTCATGCACTTGTTCACGTCCGGTATGACCCCGATGAGCGAGAAGAGCACGGTGGGAGGGATGGAAATCTTGACTCCGCCGCCTTTGTAGTCGTTTTTCATGGAGTCCTTGCCGGAGATGCAGGGGACTCCGAAACCTTGGCAGAAGTGGGCCAGGGCCTGGTTGGCCCGGACCAGCTGGGCCAGCTTGTAGTGCCCGTCCGGGGTGGATTCGCTCTGGACAGGGTCGCACCAGCAGAAGTTGTCCACGCCAGCCATGTAGGAGAGGTCGCCGCCAACAGCCACGGCGTTGCGGATGGCCTCGTCTATGGCCCCCGCCATCATCCAATAGGTGTCCAGGTCGGAGAACTTGGGACAGATGCCGTGGGAGATAACCAGCCCGCGCTCGCTTTCAAGCTGGGGACGGATTACCCCTGCGTCAGCGGGACCATCATGCAAAACGCCCACCAGGGGTTTTACGGCGCTGCGTCCCTTCACCTCATGGTCATACTGGCGGATGACGTATTCTTTGGAACAGATATTCAATCGCCCGAGCATGCGCTTGAGCAATGCTCCCTGGTCGGGAACGTCCGGGACCGGTGAGGTCGTGACTTCGGGCCGTTGCCAGATTGCGTCCAGCTGCATCTGAGGGACGCCGTTGTGTAGGAAATCCATGTCCAGGCAGGTGACGATCTTCTCCCCGTAGGTGACCAAATACATTCCGTTTTCTTCAAAAGTGCCAAGGGAGGTGGACTCCACACCCATTTCCTTGGACAGGGCCATAAACTGGTCAAGCTTTTCAGGCGGAACCGCCATGGTCATGCGTTCCTGGGCTTCGGAGATCAGCGTTTCCCAGGGCTG
>JAHJKV010000132.1 GCA_018822065.1 Pseudomonadota bacterium | reverse complement strand
TTGCCTCGTCCCGCTCCTGAGGCAGATTGCCCCGGATGAGCACGTCGCCGTTTACAGGGTCCTCCCAGACGCCGATGCCGGGCACGTCACGCCCTGTCGGTAGCATCAAGATCCTTTCGTCCACTATTGCCTCCGAGGACATTTCCTCCGGACCTATCTCAGAAAGGACCGTCCACGCCAAACCTTGCTCCTGCGGCGCTCCATGAGAAGGGCCAGGCAGGACGAGGAGGCTCAGGCAGAGCATGACAAGGGCAAGGGCGGTTCGGATTCGTAGCATGGATCATCTCCTGACCGGGCGGGCCGGTGACTCTCTCCATGCAACCCTGATACCATTTTTATCATGCTTGAATAAAACAACTTCTTCAGACTCCAACAACAACAAACCGAGGGAAAGGCGCAGAATTTGCGCACCAATTCCCATATGCGGCCTTGACCCGCACGCACCAGACCCGCTACTACACCGCATATTCATCCCCCAGAGCCCGCCGGAGGCATCATGAACTTACGCACGGAATACGAGGTTGCCCTGGCCGCTGTGACCAGAGCTTCCCTGCTCACCCGAAGCCTGCAGAGCGAACTGGCCGGACAGGCCATGTCCAAAGGCGACAGAAGCCCGGTCACCCTGGCCGACTACTGCTCCCAAATGCTCATCTGCCGCGAGATATCCCTGGCCTTTCCCAATGACGGAATCATTGCCGAGGAACATTCCCAGGACCTCCTGGAAGGCAAGGCACCTGGCATGGCCGAACAGATCGTCGCCATCGCCCGCCGGGAGGCCGACCCTGCCGCCGACCTGCAGCTGGCCTTTGCCTGGATCGACCATGGCCGGGACGTGACCAGCTCCCGCCAATGGGTCCTCGACCCCATAGATGGCACCAAGGGGTTCCTTCGCGGCGGCCAGTTTGCCGTGGCCCTGGGGCTGATGATCGACGGGAAAGTCGTGCTGGGGATGCTCGGCTGCCCGAACCTGATACACGACGCGAGCCATTCCGGCTGCATACTCGGCGCCACCCTGGGCGGCGGCACACGCCAACACGCCCTGGATGACCCCCTGCTGTTCAGGGCCATCTCCACCTCGACGGTAGGTTCCGGGCCCGAACTCTCCTTTGTGGAGAGCGTTGAATCCGGCCATTCCGACCACAGCACCCAGGACCTTCTCAAGGACAGGCTGGGCGCAGCACAGGCCGAGCCGGTACGCATCGACTCCCAGGCCAAGTATGCGGTCGTGGCCCGAGGAGAGGCTGCGGTCTATCTACGACTCCAGTCGCCCAAGACGCCGGATTATCGGCAAAAAATCTGGGATCACGCTGCCGGGGTACTGGTGCTCACCGAGGCGGGAGGCCGGGCCACAGACCAGTTCGGTGCAGAGCTTGACTTCTCCGCCGGCGCAACCATGCGAAACAACACGGGTGTGGTGGCCACCAACGGGGTCTGCCATGACGAGGTCATCGCAACCCTCCAGGAACTGCAAAAATAAAGACAACTTGACCGACATGCCTTGGAGCTATAAATAAAACGGTAGCGAACCACACTTTACACTCGAGGGACCTATGTATATATCAAGACTCTTTTTCGGATTATCCGTCCTGCTGACGCTGCTGATACTGGCTGGATGTTCCTCCGGGCCTGGACCGGTCGAGGTGGCCAAAGCCGCCTTCGAATCCACCGTCAGCGCGGACATGAACACTGCCAAACCGCTCTACTGCGAAAAGATGCAGTCCATTTTCCCCTCCCAGGAAGAGATGGATGCCTTGCAAAAGGAACTCAACGTCCAGTTCACCTTCGACTTTTCCAAGCTGACCTACGAGGTGAAGGAGGAATCCGAGGGCGAGACCACGGTCGGCGTCTCCGGAACGCTCCGAGTCACCACCCCCCAAGGAAGCGAAGATCTCCCCTACGACGAGGTCATCCACTTGATTCAGGAAAATGGGAAATGGCTGGTCTGCGAAGAATAGCCTTCACATTGCATCAATACAAAGAGGGAGCAGCCAAACGCTGCCCCCTCTTTTTTTTGCGCATTTCCCTACTAACTATCGAACCCGGTAGACTCTGACATGGGGTGTTCCCTCCACCACCAGTTCGAAGTATTTGTTGATAAGCCCCTGGTCCGGCTGACCGACGAGCAGTTGGACCATCACGGAGTCGTAGGCAACGTCATCGAGCAACACGGCATCCTGGCGAGTCTTGTTGTACACCAGATGCGGCCCTTTGTTCGCAAAATCCTTATGCTTGTAGGGTCCACCGTCGAGCATGTCCACGCTGCTTAAGGGCATCGGCGGCCTGTTGCCCCTGAAAACCAATGCCCCTCGCGGATCAAGCTTGAAGTCCTCCACCCGCTCGGCCTGATGCCGCTCCCCTTCCCCCTTCTCCACATCCCAGGTTCCATAAAAAGAAAGCCAACCCAGGAAAGGTATATTCTGCCAACTGACAACGACATACTGGG
>JAHJKV010000131.1 GCA_018822065.1 Pseudomonadota bacterium | reverse complement strand
CCGGACGGCATGAAAGTCATGGATGGCAACCTCTTCATCCTCACGCTCAACGACGGCCTCTGGACCATGGACAAGAAGCAGTCCCTGCAAAAAGCCCCCGTTGTCCTTCCCTCCCAGGACGTCACGTCCATGGCCCTGCACAAGGGCCTTGTCTACGTCGGCACGCGCGGCGGCTTCGCGGCCGCGGTCCCCCAGCCGGATGGATAGTTTGATCCGTAAATAACAAGACGTTTGATCAGAGTGACAGTCCATACTTGAAAAATATCCTGATAGTCCTTACATTCATACAAACCCATGAAATGAGGTGAGCCATGACAAAAGAGCGCATGATCGAGATATTGAGAAACGCGTACCAGGTCGAGGTGGAGGGCGAGCTTTTTTATCGCAATGTTGTTGCCACGATTCAGAGCGAAGAGGCGCGCGACATGTTGATTTACCTGGCCGAGCAGGAGGCGCTGCACAAAACCTACATCAGCGATCAGATCAAGAGGGTCAATGACGGCCAATCCATCGATCTTTCGCGGCTCAAAAGCTTGAGCGTGGAGGACAGGGAAAAATTCTTCGCCGACTCGATAAAGAAGGCAAAGGACTTCACGCAGAACGAGGCGTCCGCCCTTCACACTGGCCTTCTTCTCGAACGCAGCACACTGAGCTTCTACCGCGATGCGAGCGAAAAGGCTGAAGTCGCCGAAGAGAAAGAGCTCTATCGCCTTCTGGCCGACTGGGAGCAGGTCCACGTGCGCACCCTCGACTCGGCCTACAACGAACTCAAGGAGCGCATCTGGTCGGACAACCGGTTCGCGCCTTTCTAACTGCGCTGTTCATGGAATAAGACACGACCGGAATTCACGCTTGACTTATCCCTGTTGTGGTTTTATGCAGACAGTACAATGCCTGGCACTCTACGAGGCTTTGTTCCGAACGTGAGGGCAGGCGATAAATTGCCTGGAAATTGATTTTGCAGGATAAAGATAAATTTGAATCCAAAAACGGAGCTGCTCTCCTGAGGATGGGGATCGGTCAATCATTAGCCATATTCGGCATGGCTTCATTCGCAATGATTGTGGAGACACGATGGCTCATACCGGCCTTGAGCGCGGCTACAGGTCAGGAGCCCATACTTTTCTGGTTTGTCGTGGCAGGGTCAGGCATCTTTTTGCCTCTCTTGATAACGGCTGCGCTGATACTGAAAAAAGAGAGAGTTCCATTCCGGCCGGGACTTTTGAAGGATCGTCTTCGTTTCCATCGTATGAATTGGGGAGATTGGCTTTGGAGCCTGGGAGCAATCGTTGTCATCGGAATTTTTAGCTCGGGAGTCATGAAAGGGATAGAAATCATTACCGGCCCGATGGAGCATCAGCCCCCCTTTATGACGTTTGAGCCGCTTACCCCCGAGCGGTATTGGCTCCTGGCAGTCTGGCTTCCCTATTGGGTGCTCAATATCATGGGCGAAGAAATCTTATGGCGTGGAACCATGCTTCCGCGCCAGGAGCTCGTGTTTGGAAAATGGACCTGGCTTTTTCATGGTATGGGATGGGGCCTTTTCCATATCGCTTTTGGATGGCAGCTTCTTGTTACATTATTGCCCATGTTGCTCATCCAGTCTTACGTGGTTCAGCGTCGCAAAAATACCTGGATTGGGGTCGTCATTCATGGCGGGATAAATGGACCCAGCTTCCTGGCCATAGCCTTCGGGCTGCTATAAGGTGCTTGCCCGGCTGGATGGTCTGCCGGGGTCGCGCTTGAGTGCAGCGAGCTGGATTGCGACAGGTTCGAATCAAAACAGGTGTGCGACAATCTGCGGGATGTTGCGATCAAGCGAAGGAGACGCAGCCCATGACGCAGAAGGCTCCGCAGCAGACCACGATTGCGATCGCGTCGTTTTTCAAGCGGCTCGAGACCCTGGGGCCCGTGGTGGGCATCATCATGTCCGAGAAACCGGTCAGCGCCCTGATCACGCTGCGCGGACGGCCGGAGAAGAAAGTGATGATGGATTTTTCAGCCCGCCCGCCGCGCGTGGCCATTGACGGCGAGGACAGGACCGGCCATATTTTCATGACCATCGACGGCAATGTCCTGCACGGTGTTCTCCTGGGACGCAAGGACTCGGGCGTGGCCCTTGGCAGGAGGGAGATGATCGTTCGGGGAAGCGCCCACCATCTTTCCAGGTTTATTCCGCTCTTTGATTTCAGCCCTGTTCTCTACAGGCAGCATCTTTCCGATATAGGAAGCATGGAGGAAACAATGACCGAGCAGGTTTTCAAGGG
>JAHJKV010000130.1 GCA_018822065.1 Pseudomonadota bacterium | reverse complement strand
ATGTCGACAGCGGATATGATCAGGAACGAGTCATGGCCCATATACAACAGGCTGAAACGGATGGTTCGCATCTGTTCGAGTGGAGGAGCAGACGGCTGGACGGGACGCTGTTCTGGACTGAGGGAGCCATCAGGTATTTCATTGCCGGCACGGCCCTGCGTATGTTGGTCGTGCTTCGTGACATCTCCGAGAGGCGTCAGGCCGAGGAGAGCTTTCGCCGAACCATGGACCTGCTGCCTGTGGCGGTGTCCGTTTCCCAGGGCGAAGACGTTGTCTACGTGAATCAAAAGTTTGTGGAGATCCTTGGGTACGTGCTCAATGAAATCCCCACATTGGATCTTTGGTGGCCCAAAGCCTACCCGGACGAGGCCTATCGTCAGGAAGTGAGCGAGGTTTGGTTTCAAAAAGTGGCCGAGGCCAGGGAAGAGGACCGCGAGTCGGATGCCCTAGAATACCATGTTCGATGCAAGGATGGTTCGTACAAGGACATCGAGTTTCGGTATGCCCCACTGGGGGAACGCGGCATCACCACTCTGGTGGATTTGACTGAGCGCCGTCAGGTGGCAAGGGAACTGGAACGAAAGAATGCCGAATTGGAGCGCTTTACCTATACGGTGTCTCACGATCTGAAGAGCCCGATCATCACCATCAAGGGGTTTGTGGGCATGTTGAGCAACGACCTCAAGACGGGTGACACGGTGAATATCCAGCGTGCGCTGAGTCGCATCGATCAAGCTGCGACCCGAATGGCGCTGATGCTGGACGAACTGCTGGAACTCTCCCGCGTGGGCCGGTTGGACAATGCCTTGGAAGATGTCGATCTGTTTGAACTGGTGAACGAGGTCCTGGAGATTGTGCACGGCAGAATTACGGCGAATGGTGGCACGGTCGAGGTTTCCACCGAACTGCCCGTGATTAGAGGGGACCGCATTCGACTGCTCGAGGTCTTCCAGAATCTGATCGACAATGCCACCAAGTTTTCCAAGGAGGGAGAAAGCGTGCAGGTCGAGGTGGGGATGCGCCAGGAGGGCGGTGAGCGGGTCTATTTCGTGGCTGACAACGGAATAGGCATTCGGTCGGAGTACCGGCACCGGGTCTTCAACCTTTTTGAACAGCTTGAGCCGACAGGAGAGGGTACTGGGGTCGGCCTAGCGCTGGTCAAGCGCATCGTGGAACATCACGGTGGCCGCATCTGGGTGGAGTCTGAAGGCGAAGGAACAGGGACCTGTTTCTGCTTTACGCTGTCAGGGACCTCATCCACCAACTGTCCATGATCCATCTTCCAGGCAAAAGCCCGAGTGAGTTCTGGTGTTGTTTCTTTTTATTGTAGCCGGTTATTCTTTTTTGGGATATCGTTTGACTTCTGCCTTTAGGGTGGGCGAAAGTAGTATCAGCTTGAGAATTGCCGGTGCAAGTGTCGGTCGCCAGCCTTTCTCAAAGGGTACGGTGTGTTTGGACCTAGGTGTGAGTTGCGAAGGATCGTATGGGCAAGGATACATTGAAACAATCCACACATGAACGCCTTAAGGCGTTGGAGCGTGAGAATCAACGGTTGCGGGAATCCCTTCGGCAGACAGATGTGGATTTCAGGAGACTGTTTGAGAGCATGCTTGATGGATTTGCCCTGCATGAAATCATCACCGACGAAGCTGGCCAGCCCGTTGACTATCGGTTCCTGGCGGTCAATCCAGCCTTTGAAAACCTGACTGGCCTCAAGGCCGATGATATTGTCGGGAAAACTGTCCTTGAAGTGATGCCGAACACCGAGCGGCACTGGATCGAGGCCTATGGTCGCGTGGCCTTGCAGGGCGAGGAAGTTCATTTTGAAAACTACTCCGTAGAGTTGGACAAGGTGTATGAGATCAAAGCCTATTCCCCCGCTCCCCGACAATTCGGGGTCATCTTTGTTGATGTCACTAAATCCCGTGAGGCGAGTCGGGCACTTGGCAAGAGCGTGACCCGGTTCCGTTCCATTCTCCAAAAGGTCCCCCAAGTGTGCATCACCCTGGACGCAAAGGGATGCATTACATTTGCCAACGAGTATTTTTTGGCATTGACCGATTGGACCAATGCTGAGGTGCTGGGAAAAAATTGGTTTGATCTTTTCATTCCGCCAGAGAAACGCGATGAGGTGCGGGGGGTTTTTGCCGCGACAATGGCTCAGGAGCCTGTCGGGGTTTTCTCGAATCATGAAAACGAGATTCTGGCTCGCAACGGTGATCGTTTCAATATCCTCTGGTCCAATGTTATGGATATGCATCTGGACGGCTCTGCCCAATCCATCACCTCTTTGGGCGTGAACCTTACGGAACGCCTGCGCTATGAGGAACAGATGCGTCAGACCATGGAGCAGGCGGAGATGGCCAACCGGGCCAAATCGGAATTTCTTGCCAATATGAGCCATGAGCTCCGAACGCCCCTCAATGGTGCCCTGGGAATGCTCCAGCTCTTGCGCATGACCAACCTGGACGGCGAGCAGGGGCAATATGCCGACACCGCCATTCGTTCCTGCCGCAACCTGACCGAACTGCTGGGGGACATCCTGGATCTCTCTCGAGTGGAGGCCGGAAAACTGGAGATATGCAAGCGTCGGCTTGGACCTCGTGATCTATTGACCATGGTGCGTGATACGTTCGCAGATGTGGCCGCGGCAAAGAATATCATATTATCAATGCAGCTGGACGAGCGCGTGCCACAGGAACTGCTTGGTGATCCAGTGCGGCTGCGGCAGGTCTTATTCAATCTTGTCGGCAACGCCCTCAAGTTTTCGAATAAGGGCGAGGTGTCGGTCTCCGTGTGCCCCATGCCCACAAAGACACCAGATGCCTGCAGGCTCTACTTTGAAGTACGCGACACGGGCATCGGTATTTCAGAGGAAATGTTGGAGAAAATCTTTGAACCTTTCACCCAGGCGGACGGGTCTCGCACCCGGAACTATCAGGGCACCGGGCTCGGATTGTCCATCGCTCGTCGGCTGATCGAACTCATGGATGGCACGATGTCCATCTCAAGCGCCTTGGGCGAAGGCACATCCGTCGGCATCTGTCTCGTCCTGGACCTGCCTCAGGGCGACCCCCCTCTGCTTGCCCTACGAGAACAACCCCGAAAGCAGTCGAAGGCGCGCCTCTTGCTGGTGGAAGACGAAGAGATCAACCGTCGGGTCCTGCAGATGCTCCTCGAACGACGTGGCGACAAGGTGCATGCCGTGGAAAGCGGGCAAAAGGCCGTGGCGTCAGCGCATGACCACGAATTTGACTGCATCCTCATGGACATCCAGATGCCGGACATGACAGGGGTGGAGGCCACCAGGATCATTCGGAGTTCACCGGTCATGCAGGGGCGTTCGCGCGTTCCCATCGTGGCGGTGACTGCCCATGCCATGGTTGGGGATAAAGAGCATTTTCTTGAGCAGGGGATGGATGCCTATCTGGCCAAGCCTGTGGACATCGAGGACCTGGAGCGGGTTCTGGTCAGTGTGTTGCGAACAGAGCACAGAGAGACATCCAAAAATTAATCGCCTAGCTTCCTCGGCGTATAGCTTCGGAGCAGCGCCACCAGATCCGCCTCGTCGATGGGTTTTGCGATGTAGTCGTTCATCCCTGCAGCCAGAAAGCGCTCCCGGTCCCCGCGCATGGCGTGGGCGGTCATGGCCACGATGGGAATCTCCCGATTCACTCCAGGATATTCACCGCTGCGGATCATCCGTGTCGCTTCCAGGCCATCCATGCGGGGCATCTGGATGTCCATGAGTATCATGTCGAACTCGGCGTTCTGCAATTTTTCCAGGGCTTCCTCTCCATTTGTCGCAACATCGCTTGTGATCCCATATTCATCCAGGAAACGCTTGCCAAGGTACTGCATGTCGGCATCGTCTTCCACGAGCAGGACACGTGTCCGGGTGAGGTCGACTGCAAGGGCAGCAGGCCAGGTGACCTCGGTCGCGGACGTTGTCTCGTTGTGGAAGGGGAGCTTGACCGGGATCGTGAAATGAAAGGAAGAGCCAACGCCTGCTTCGCTTTCGATGT
>JAHJKV010000013.1 GCA_018822065.1 Pseudomonadota bacterium | reverse complement strand
TCCTATCAATTTGTACACTGAATGAACAGAGTATGCCAACCCTTCTTCCCTGCCGATTCCCGCGTTCAGCATGGAACCGAGACGACAGGGTGACTTCATTCTGCCCTTCGTCGCAATGATGCGTCATTGACATAAACCTACACATGCTCAGCTCCCAACACCGTGGCTGGGTGATATTTCATCAAGCTTTCCGTCCAGCACCGCCCGGGCCTGGCGAACCAGACCGCCCGATTCCGCCAGGAGCTTTTTCCAGCTTGCCGCAGTGTGCACGTCGTTCTGACGGCCTTCGTGGGTGCGAACGCTGTACAGGGTCTTGGCCAGGTGTTTGAACCGCACGCCCCCCAGGGCGAAACGTTGGTAGCACTCGTGATCGTTGGCCGTGAATCCAGGGTCGTAATATCCCAGCCGCTCATGCAACTGACGACGGTAGAGCTTGGAGACCCCGCACAGATACCAGTCGCAGAAGCAGGCCTTGAAATCATAGTCCGGCAGTTTGAACTCCCGCAGGATGCGGCCCTGGTCGTCGAAAATGAACATGTCGGTGTAGACGAAGTCCGCCTCGTTCTGGTCCAGGGGCGCGGCCATCTCCGAGAGCCACTGCGGGTGGCAGATGTCGTCGGATGCGACATAGGTGCAATAGTCGCCCGTGGCCAGCTCGAACCCCCTGTTGTAGGACGGGGTATGGCCCAGCCGCTCGTGGTTTTCCACGATGACCAGCCTGCGCCCGATCTGGGGGTAGCGGGGGTGCGTTGTGCGCGAGACCTCCCCATCCTCCTCCAGTTTCGAGGCAAAGGACACCGTGTCCTGGTTCACGGCACGGGCAAACTCGGCCAGGACCTCGGAGGTCTGGTCCGGGGAGGGGTCGGCGATTACAATCAGCTCCAGGTTCGGGTAGTCCTGGAACATGATGGAGTCCAGGCAGGCTCCGAGATACTCGGCCTGATTGTAGGTGGGCACCACCACGGAGATCAGCCGGGGCTGGCTCATGCACCGCTCCTGCCGGAAACATGGTTTTCGAGGAACCAGGCATAGGTCTCTGCCAGCCCCTGTCCCAATTCCCGCGTCTGCTTCCAGCCCATGCTCTTCAGGCGCGAGCTGTCCACAAGTTTGCGCGGGGTGCCGTCCATCTCAGGCCGGACAAAGCGCAGTTCGCCCTGGAAACCAACCACACGCGCCATGGTTTCAGCCAGTTCGCGAATGGTCACCTCCACGCCGCTGCCGACGTTGATGATCCGGGTGTCGGCGTAATGCTGCATCAGAAACAGGCAGGCCTCGGCCAGGTCGTCCACATGGAGAAATTCGCGCAGAACCCGGCCCGTGCCCCAGATGTCCACGTGTGCGGCCCCGGCCTCCTTGGCCTCGTGGAAACGGCGCATGAGTCCGGGGATGACATGTGAGTTCTCGGGGTGAAAATTGTCGCCCGGCCCGTAGAGATTGGTGGGCATGATGCTTATGGCATCGAACCCGTGCTGGATGCGCAGGGCCTGGCAGAGCTTGATGCCGGCGATCTTGGCCACGGCATACCATTGGTTGGTAGGCTCCAGAGGACTGGTGAGCAGGGCCTCCTCAGGCATGGGCTGGGAGGCCATGCGGGGGTAGATGCAGGAGGAGCCGAGGAACTGCAGCTTGCGGGTTCCGTGGCGGAAGGCGGCGTCGATGACATTGGCCTGGATGAAAAGATTATCGCGGATGAAGTCCACCGGATAGGTGTCGTTGGCGTGGATGCCGCCCACCCGGGCCGCAGCCAGAAACACCCTGTCCGGACGCTCGGCCCTGAAAAAGGCGTCCACCCCGGCCTGGCTGGTCAAGTCCAGTTCCGCATGAGTACGGAGCAGCAGGTTGTTCCAACCGCCATCCTTGAGGGCGCGGACAATGGCCGAGCCCACCAGGCCGCGGTGTCCGGCAACAAATATCCGCTCAGAAGTATCCATGCTCTACCTCTTGGGAAATCATAATTTCACGCCCCTGGGAGACGCCCCTTCAGGCGCCCTGCCTTGCTCCGTCCTGTGTTCCTTTTCCGCGACCTCGCTCAAGCGATGACGTGGAAAAAGATACCGACGCTAGAGAATGCAGAAATCAGACCAACAAACCCTTAAATTCTTCACATGGTGAATCATTTTCCAAGATGTTGCGCTTCATTCCCCACGACAATCCATGCCCGTCTTATCGACAGATACCGCCCAATCTTGAGAACCACACGTGGTTTAAGGCTCAAATGCCAACGGGCGACGACACGTCGGCATGGACCGTACGTTTATTTACCTACTGAAAAAAACGGAAGATGTCATCACGCGGCACAATTCCAAGCTGGAACCCGCGCCGGAACAAGGGGCCGTGGTGAAATGGATCTATTGGAAACGCTCAAGGGCTTGGACTGTCAAGGAGACCTCGTCATTCAAACGTGGCGCGATGCCGCGCATGCCCTCCAATCCGTGGTTCCGGCCAGCAGTCTCCAGTTCGGCTGCCGTCCGGCTCACCCGCCAAGCGCGGGCCGTGCCCGCCGACCCCTTGAGCGTGTGGGCTACCCGCAGGGCCTGCTCCACCTGGCCAAGACGCAGCGCTTCATTCAGCTTCTCGACGGTTTCGGGGAGATTGTCGATAAAGTCGCCATAAAAGGTCCGCATGAGTTCCTCATTACCACCCAGGTCCAGAAGGAAGTCTTCCCAGTCCAGGATGAGCGATTCGTCCTCCTGTGCCCCTTCTCCGATCAACGTCTTGCCCTCGGCCTTGGCTGTCACGAGGGAGAGCATTTCCTCCACCGCCTTTTCCAGGCGATGAAATTCAATCGGCTTGGTCACAAACCCGTTCATGCCCGCATCCAGACATTGCTGGCGCACCTCGTCCAGGGCGTGGGCCGTCATGGCCACGATGGGAACGGATGCCTCATCCCTGCCTGATTCCCCGAAACGGATACGCTGCGTCGCTTCGAGCCCGTCCATGTTGGGCATCTCAAGATCCATGAACACCAGGTCAAAATGTCCACGGCTCAAAGCTTCCACCGCCTCGGCTCCATCATATACAGATATGGCTTGATGGCCCATGCGCTTCAACAGCGCCACAGTCACCTTGGCATTGAGTTCATTGTCCTCAGCGACCAGGATCTGCAAGGCATGATCGGCTGGAGTCACGCCTGTGACTGCCCTGGACACAGCCTGGCCGATGGCAAAACGGACGGCAAAATAAAACTCGCTGCCTTGGCCGCTTGCACTGGAAACTGTCAGGTTGCCGCCCATCATCTTGACCAGCCGGGAACTGATGGAAAGGCCCAGTCCTGTCCCGCCGTATCGGCGGCTGATATTGCCCTCCCCCTGGCTGAAACTCTCAAAGATGAGCTTCTGCTTGTCCTCGGGTATGCCGATGCCACTGTCGCTCACGCGGAACTCCAGGGTCACCGTCGATTCGTCCGGCGCAAACTCCATGAGTCCCACGTTGAGCGTCACGGACCCCTGCTGGGTGAATTTCAAGGCATTGCCCAACAGGTTGATAAGTATCTGTCTGAGGCGAAAGGGATCACCCTTGAGGGCGGGCGGAATGGCCGGGTCCAGCTCCAGGGCAAGGGCCACCCCCTTGTTCTCCGCCTGGATGGTATATGTATGGCGTAGGGGCTCCAGGGTGGCTGCCAGATTGAAATCCACCTCTTCCAGTTCCAGTTTGTCAGCTTCGATTTTCGAAAAATCAAGAATGTCGTTGATCACTTCCAGCAGATGCCGGGCCGAGTCCATGACCGCCAGCAAATTCTGCTGCTGCGGAGGGTCAAGTTCCGAATGGAGTGTGATGTCGGTCAATCCCATAATGGCGTTGAGCGGGGTTCGTATTTCGTGGCTCATGGTGGCCAGGAAACGACTCTTGGCCTGACTGGCAGCCTCAGCCAACTCCTTGGCCTGAATGAGCTCCCCTTCCATGTGCTTTCTCTGAGTGATGTCGGTGATCACGGAGACGATGCCAAGCACCCTGCCGTCCAGGTCCTTGTGCGCAGCTTTGTGCACCATGACAGCCTCGAAAGGCAAAGACTTGGACAGCACCTCGGTTTCAAAGACCAATTGGTCCTGTCCATCCAACAGCGGCTGCTCCAACTGCTGAAGATGCTCCACCAGGTCCGCCTTGAAAATCGACGCGACCGGCTTACCGACGATCTCCTCCCGAGAAAGCCCGACCATGACCTCGAAGGCATGGTTGCTGAGCTTGAAATAGCCGTCCGCATCCCGGTAGTAAATAGGAGTCGGAATGGCGTCGATCAACGCCTGGACAAAAGTAAGCTGTTCCTTGAGCGCCATTTCGGCCTGCTTGCGGATGGTGATGTCACGCACGGATTCGATGGCCCCGATAATCCGTCCCTGCTTGTCCAGGAGTGGCGACGCCTTGATGGAGACGAAAGCTCCCTTGCCACCGCGCAATCGTTCAAGAAAAGTTTCCACCCGGAAGGCCACGGCTCCTTCCGAATCGCGTCGCAAGGCATGGGCCTTGCCCGCCAGGATGAGATCGATGAGCACGGGCTTTCGGACCCCGTACAAATGTATGCCATATTCATGATTGCCCTTGCCGAGAATCCGGTCCTTGGACACACGGGTCAATTCCTCCATGGCCTGATTCCAGGCGACAACCACTCCCTCCTCGTTCACTACAAAGGTGGCATCGGGCAAAAATTCAATGATGTCGGAAAATTGCTGCCTTGACTCTTGCAATTCCTTTGTCCGTTCCAAAACCTCCCGTTCCAGATGGTCCTGGTAGTTCTTCAACTGCTCCTCGGCCAGTTTTCGCTGGGTGATGTCAGTCAGAAAACCTTCTAGGGACGTAACCTCGCCTTGTTCGTTCTTCACTGCTCGGGCAGTATATGACACCCAAATGGCAGAGCCGTCGCTCCGCACATGCCGCATCTGATAGTCGGAAACCAAGCCGTGTTCGTTAATGACATCAAGGAGCCGATGGTGCTCCTCCATGTCATCAACGTGTTGGAAGATGTTGCCCAGGACTTGGGTCCCTTCTTCCCCGGATGTATACCCGTACATCTGTGCAATCGCGGGATTGGCAGAGAGTATCTTGCCGTCCAAAGTGGTGGAGATGATACCCACCGGGGCATCCTCAACGATGGACCGGTATTTTTCCTCGGCAAGCCGCCGTTCCTGGATATTGGTCCACTCCCGAATAGCCCGCCTGGCGGCATGAGGCATTTGCTCAAAAGCCATGGGAGACTTGACGATATAGTCCAGGGCACCTGCCTTGAGTGCATCTACTGCCACCTGTTCGCTCCCGTGGCTGGTCATGACCACGAAAGGACATTTTTCGGCCGCAGGGCTCGATTTGAGCAGATCAAGCCCCTTGCCGTCGGGCAGCATCCAATCCACAAGGATCATGTCCGGCGGCTGTTCGGCAAGCGCCTGCCTAGCCTTTTCCAGGTTGTCGACATGGGTGAGATGGAAGGCATGTCCACTGCGTGAAAACGCCATGGAGATAAGCTCGGCGTGCGCCTCCTCGTCCTCCACGAGCAACACGTGATATCCCTGCTCGGTCATATATGCTCCGGTGGCATATCTTCTGCCCGGAAAGCCAAAGATTCGACAAGCTCCTGCAGGCGGTCCAGCTCGAACGGCTTAGACAGATACGCGTCCACCCCGGCGGCGAAGAAACGTTCCCGGTCCGAGTTCATGGCATATGCGGTCACAACTATGACCGGCAGGTCGGGGCGAACCTTCTTGATATCGCCGCTCCGGATGCGCGACAGGATTTCTAACCCCCCGATCCGGGGCACCTGAATATCCAGGAGCACTAGGTCGAAAGGCTGGCGAGTAAGCTCAAAGAGGGCTTCCTCCCCGTTCACAGCTTCCACCACCTGATGCCCGATGCGCCGCAAAAAACGGGTGGCCACGAATCTATTGGTGATGTCGTCCTCCACATACAGAACGCGGATCGGCCTTGCGGGTTTGCTGCTCTCTGTGTGCAAGGAGGCATCGCCGATGCGAAAGGTCACGTTGAAAAAAAACGTGCTCCCCTGGTCCAGAACGCTCTCCACCCAGATACGGCCTCCCATGCCCTCGGCCACCTTGCGTGCGATGGCCAGGCCCAACCCGGTGCCCCCGTGCTCCTTGGTCAGACAATCCTCGCCCAGGGTAAAGCTCTCGAAGACGACATCCTGCTTCTCCAACGAGATGCCCATTCCCGTATCCTGAATCGAGAACAACAGCGACACGGACTTCTTCTCCGGACCTGCCGGAACCGCTCCGGGCCGCTGAAAAACCCCGACCCGAACCGCCACGGAGCCCGTGGCGGTAAACTTGGCGGCATTGGAAAGAAAATTACCCAAGACCTGGGCCAGCCTGATGTGATCGCCAAACAGCGATTCCGGGACATTGTCCTCCACCATGCATGAAAACATGAGCCCCTTGAGATCAAAAGAGGGACGCCGATCTTCGCAGATCGATCCAATGAGCTCGCGCAAATTGAATTCCCGTTCGTTGAGTTCAACAGCCCCTGTCTCCAGATTCGAAAGCTCCAGCAAATCTTCCACAATAGAAAGCAGCCTGTGTGAGGCTTCCTTGGAGAGATTCAAAAACCGGACCTGATCCTCGGTCACTTCGGTTCGCAGGAGCAGGTCCGTCATACCCACGATACCGTTCAACGGGGTCCGGAGCTCGTGGCTCATGTTGGCCAAAAATTGAGACTTGGCTTCGTTGGCAGCTTCGGCTGCCTCCTTGGCCCGGGCCAGACTTGCCTCAAACTCTTTGCGCTCGGTGATGTCCTCGGCCACACCTGCGGTGCGCACCACGCGGCCATCCTCTTCGACTGGAAACGATCTGGCCGAAACCCAGCGCACCGTTCCGTCCGGCTGGACGATGCGGTACTCCTCGTTCAGGAGTCCCTCTTCCAGGTACATGCTGGGCGTATACAGTTGCTCTATGCGCTCCCGGTCCTCGCCATGGATAGAATTCAGCCACAGGGAAGGGTCCTTGTAGAGTTTTTCTGAGGAAAAACCCCAGATGCGCTCAAAGGCGGGGCTGACGTAGATCAGTTTTTCAGGGGTGCTGAGCCAGAACACGTTTCTGATGTTCTCGGCCAACTGGCGAAACTTGGATTCGGATTCCCGCAATGCGGTTTCGACCCGCTTGCGTTCGACCATATGGGCAAACTCCCGGAGCGCCCGCTCGACGATATGGGGCATGTCCCGAAAGGTTTCAATGGACTTGACCACATAGTCAAGAGCGCCAGCCTTCATGGCGTCCACCGCGACCTGCTCATTGCCCTGACTGGTCATGACCACCAGAGGAACGGTTAACGTCTCCCGACTTTTCGGCATAAGCTCGCTGCCGGTTCCATCTGGAAGCAACCAGTCCGCCAGGATCAGGTTCGGGGTATACAGCTCCAGTTGCGTCCGGGCGTCGTCCAGGGTGTCCACATGAATG
The DNA here is from genome assembly GCA_018822065.1 of Pseudomonadota bacterium. Taxonomy (GTDB): domain Bacteria; phylum Desulfobacterota; class Desulfovibrionia; order Desulfovibrionales; family Desulfovibrionaceae; genus JAHJKV01. The sequence goes on along the minus strand of JAHJKV010000013.1, from coordinate 4,072 downwards.
ACCTCGTATGCACCACCTGAACGCCGAAAGGCCTCGCTGATGAGTTCAGCGTGCGCCTCTTCGTCTTCAACGAGCAGTATGCGAATCAACTCCTGGCTCATGCCCGCTCCCTAGGAAACATGGATGGGAATCGGCTTTCGGTTCCAATTGAACCAATACTTGCCAAACTGGCTCAGCAGTTTTGAAAAAGCATCATAGCCTGCCGGCTTCACGAGATAGCTGTTCACTCCCAGGTCATAGGCCCGTTCCACATCGGCGTTTGCGCTGCTGGTGGTCAGCACCACCACCGGAATACTGCGCGTGGCGGAATCCGTCTTGATCCGCTTCAGGACCTCAAGCCCGTCCACTTTGGGCATGCGCAGATCAAGCAGGATCAGATCAGGCCATGGCTTACGCGCCTCCGGAAGGCCAGTGCAGCAGTTTTCGAGGTAGCGGATCGCCTCTTCACCGTCGCTAGCGCGGTGCACTACGACTTCAGGCATCAAATCACCCAGGACCACTTGGGCAATCTCTGCATGGGCCTCATCATCCTCGACCAACAATACCACTGGATTTTTATTCATATGCCCCCCGGCAACGAAACACTCAAACACCTAACGGACTAACGTCCGCTGGTTCCATTGACACCAGTACAACCCAAGATCTCCGAGCATTCTCTCCAGCTCCTCATAGCCCACAGGCTTGGTCAGGTAGCTGTTCACCCCCAGATCATAGGCGGAGGCAATATCCCTTTCAGCTGCCGAGGTGGTGAGCACCACCACGGGAATACGGCGCAATACCTTGTCATTTTTTATCCCGGCCAGCACTTCCAGCCCGTCCAGCTTGGGAAGCCGAAGATCAAGCAGGATCAGATTTGGTCTGGGTGCGGTTTCCGGGGTGTATTTCCTCCGCTGGTGCAAAAAATCAAGGGCATCCTCCCCATCCACAGAGTGGAAAACTTTCCCGATCATCTTCTGCTTCTCAAGAGTCAAAAGGGCTAGCTCGGCATGAGCCTCATCGTCCTCGACCAGCAACAATATGAATTCCGTTTCGGGCATCGTTTCTCCAATTACTCGAAACAAAATTCAATCGTAAAGCCGCCATTCGGCGTTGAAAAAGGAATGGCTATGACCGTGCCCGTGGTCACGTGCTCGATAGAATGCCCATCGCCCATGACCACCGTTGGCGTACCGCTCTGCAGACTGAGCCCTGCGGCGGAAAGTCCGACCCGCGCCTGGCCGGAAACCATATTGGTAATCTCACCCACCGCGTCCTTGACATCACTCAGGATGTCCTCGATGGCATCGCCAAGCATACTCTTCACGATATGTATGGCGCAGGCTTTCTCAAACGAGATGGAGATGCTTCCTCTTTTGTCGCCGGTCAGTCCCACCAAGCCGGTCACATCCCCCCGCGCCTGATTTTCTTTCTTGGCAAAGGGAATTCCTGCTTTGGCCTGAACCCCGGCCATGGTCCCCAAAATATCCACCGCCGCTTTCACAAAGGGCTTTGCCATTTCAACATCGGTCACGTCAGCACCTCTTCTTGCTCACTCGAAACCATGCTGCGCCTCAACCGGCGCTCGCCAGATAATCCCCTTCCAGCAACACAATAAAACACTTGCGGTCGATCTGGAAAGGATGGATGACCGCCTCCTTGCTCTGGGATTCAGGCCAACCGACTCCAGTTTCCGGAACGCTCAATTTAAACGTGGTGTCTTTGGCAACCACGGAATTCACCAGACGGCCAGTCACGGTGTTCACCATTTCAGCAAGGGTGTCGGCGAGCATCTGTTCTTCAATGGTGTCCACCCCGGGAATGAGCCCGCTGGCAACGTCGCGGATCAGGGGCAGGGGAAAGGCCAGCGTCACGGCACCATCAAAAGGCTCCTCCACCCGGACCCGCGCCCAGCGAAAATCTGGCTCCGCAACCTCCAAAAAAAACATCTCCTCCAGGGTCGCGCTGACGGCTTCAAGCATTCCTTGTCTTACGCCTACCATGCCGCTCCTCCCTTCTGGGGCAAAAAGGCTCCCAGCGCCTGGTTGAGCATGGCCGGACTGACCGGCTTGGGCAGCACCGCAAAGGCGCCCATCTCCACCAATTCCTTTTCCTTGGCGTCGTTCTTGGCACTGGAAATAACCAGCACCTCCATGCTCGTAAGTCGACTATCCTGCTTCACCTGCCGCAAGAGCTCGGTGCCATCCATGACCGGCATGGTCAGGTCCGTGACCAGCAGGTCCGCCGGTCCTTGCTGCAGCAAGTCAAGGACCTCCTGGCCGTTCGATGCTTCCAGATACTCTGCCTCCTGAAAACCTGCAATTTCCAGACAGCGTTTGATCACCATTCGAGCGGTTGCAGAATCATCAGCAATCAATATTTTCTTCATGCCTCTCTCCTCATCTATGAGAACAGTGCTTTGGTGCGTTCAAAATCCGAAAGGACGGTCACAATTATCCTGTCCAAGGATTCGCGATCAAGGGATACAAATTGGTCATAGTCCTTGTCCAGGTGGTAAAGCAATGCGTCTGCCCCGGTGGAACTTCCCTCCAGCATGGCCACCAGGTCTCCCAGGTGCACCACATACACCAGTGGCCGCCACTGTTCGTCCGCCTCAGCCGGGTGGTGATGAAAAGCCATCGCTGCCACCAGGGGGGGGGGGAAGGTTCCAGTGCTTACCCAGGACACGCCCCACCTCGGCATGGGAGATGCCCAAGCTCTCCTTCTCCGCATCGAGAAAATCTTCATACCGATCTTCGGTGATATATTCGACCAGCGTGCTGGTCTCGCCCTCCAAAAATTCGGAGAGCACGGTTTTGCCCAGGTCATGCAGCAGTCCAGCAATATATGCAACCTGCGGCTCCACCGGGAATTTTGCCAGCATGGCCAACTCGCGGGCGGCAATGGCCGCACACACGGAATGCTTCCAAAGCATGCCCCGCTCGCTCTCATATCCGGACAGGTCCTGATCGTAGGCCTTGCCGAGAGAAACGGACAGGGCAATGGAGCCAACCATCTTGTTGCCCAGGAAAGACACTGCGCGCTCCAGGGTGGCCACTGGCTGACGGAGTCCAAAAGCCGCTGAATTGACCACCTTGAGAATATTGGTGGTCAAGGCCGGGTCGGACTCGCAGACACGAACGATATCCATGACCGAATGGTCTGGATTCTCGATTACGCGCATGAGCTGCAACGCTGCCTGCGGCAACGGCGCTATCTGCTTGACGCGATCAATAATTTCATCAGCTCTACTCACGATAACCCCTATATGGTCCACTCGCCGCGACCGGCAGAATTAATGATCAGCTTTCCCGAGTTCACTTCCACCGTCACTGTACGGCTTATCCCGCCCCCGACGTCCTCTGCCACCGGCCCCAGTCCATATTTCCAAAGTATCTTGCGGATTGCCAGCACGTTGCGCTTGCCGATGTTGAACACACTGTTGTGGTCCATGACCTTGGCCCCGCCCGCCAGCTTGGCGATCATGCCGCGACCGTTCTTGGCGCACCCTTGGGCCTCCATGGCGGCAAACAGCGCCGGAATGCCCGAATCCGCAAAATACGCTGGTCGTTCCTTGACACGATCGGGCTGAACCGCAGAATCCGGCAACGCTATATGAGCCATGCCCACAGTTCGAGTCTTGGGGTCGAGTAGCACAATGGACACGCAGGATCCCAGTGCATAGGTCTTGACGCTCGATCCTGGCGTATTGGTTGCGCCGTGCTCCCCGACGCCGATGGTGATCACGCTCATCAACCAGCCCTTTTGGGTAACAGATTCAAGATTTCCTGGGCCATGTTGGAAAGGGACACCAACCGTTCGGCTCCACCGCGGAAAAAGGCTTCCCGCGGCATGCCGAAGACCACGCAACTCTCCTCGTCCTGGGCGAGAGTTCTGGCTCCGGTCTCGCGCAGGCGGACCATGGCGTCGGCCCCGTCCGCACCCATCCCGGTGAGCATCACGCCTACGGCGTCCGCAGCGGCGGTCTCGGCCACGGAATCGAAAAGCACCCCCACAGACGGACAATGCCCGTTGACCAGGTCGCCGGGCTTGACGCTCACGCTATAGAACGAACCCTTGCGAACCAGCCGCATCT
>JAHJKV010000129.1 GCA_018822065.1 Pseudomonadota bacterium | reverse complement strand
GCTCGCCAGTATAGAGGTTTTCGGCCTCCACCCGCACTCCCACCTCCATGGAACTGGTGCCAACAAAGTTGAGGCTCGCCTTGAAGTGGAGCAGGTCGCCCACGTAGGCCGGACGCAGAAAGTCCATGCGGTCAAAGGACGCGGTGACCACGTTGCTGCTGCTATGACGCTTGCAGACCACGCCCCCGGCGGTGTCCACATGTTTGAGGATCACCCCGCCGTGCAGGTTGCCTGCCGGATTGGCGTCCTGAGGTAGGACCACATGGGTCATTTCTATGGCGGATTGGCTCGCTTTTTTCGATTTTCTTTCGATTTCGCTCATTCATGTTCCTCCAACAGATGTAGACTATGTTCCGCTCCCGGCCTCTTGCAGAACACCAGAGCGGGCGGAAACGGCTCGAAGTGCTCTTCGCGCCAATGATATTTGTGTTTTTCGTATGGACTCCCGAGTTCCGGCCCGGGACGTCGCCCTGTCCCGGCGGGCTGGTTGGCCTTACTCGTCCCTGGTGCGACCGTATTCGACTCTGGCCTTGTAGACCATGCGCCCGATCTTCCTGCCCAGATCATTCTCGCGGGTCTTGATCAGCGCCTCGGCGGCGTCCTTGTTTCCCTGGCTTTTCAGCAGAGTGGCGGACTCCAGGTCACGCAGGTAGCTCTCACACTCATGGATCATGCCTGAGAGGTCCAGGCTTTCCAGTTCCTTGGGTACACGCACGGATTTGACCTTGCGGCTCATGGCTCCCCTCCTGGTTACATTTTGCAATACGATTCGATTACAAACTGTCTTGAAAGTCAAGCAAAGTCATGACAGGCGCGGGTCAAACAGGTACTGTCACCAAAAATGGAGACCTCTATGCCCAGAAAAAAACTCCTGGTAATCGTCGTGCTCATCGCCCTGGCAACGCTCCTGGTTTCCTTGGCCCAGGCTGCGAAAACGGATCAGGCCGAGCGCGCCCAAAGACTGGTCCACAAGGCCGTGGCCTACGTGGAGTCATATGGGAGCGAAGCCGCGATCACCGCCTTTCACGACCCCAACGGTGTCTTCATCGACGGGGAGCTCTACATCCTCTTCTACGCCTTCAACGGCGACTGTCTGGCCAACGGTGCCAAGCCGGAGCTGGCGGGATTGAACCGCTATGATGTCCACGATCCGGACGGGGTCTATCAGATACGGGAGATGATCGAACTGGCTAAGAAGGAAGGAGGATGGGTGCGCTACAAATATGACAACCCGGTCTCCGGCAGGGTGGAACCCAAGGCGACTTACGTACTCCGCGCCCCTGGCATGGACGCCTTTATCGGCTGCGGCATCTACGGCACTCCGTAAATTCGGGCTCTATGACCGGCGCGTCGTCGCCTACTGTTTGCGCAAGTGCTCCCGAAGCATCTCGGAACCCCTGACCGCTGCCTTCCCGGCTTTCTGTCCTGCGGACTTCGCGGCCCGCAGTCCCTTTTTCGCTGCATAGGCGCTCATGTGCTTGGCTGCGATGCGGGCGGCCTCCTGCTGGGACAGTCCCTTGGCAAGCTCCTCGGCGAACACGCGACGGCCCTCCACCAGCACGTCCTTGCCCAGGCGCTGCATGACCTCTTTGGCCAGGAACTGACCCACCACGTTCAGAAATCCCATGCGGTCAGGCTCCCTTCCGGGTCCCGGCGTAAAGTTCATAGGTCAGCAGCCGACATTCGATCTGGGCATTGAAAAAGGGAATGCGCTTCTTGGTGCGCAGGCCCACTCGCTTGGCCAGGTCCAGATTCCCAGTGAAAACACCGCCCGTGTAGCCCTTGCAGCTCTGCTTGAAGAAATCGCCGATGCCGGAATAGATGTCCTCCAACTCATTCAGATTTCCCAACCGCTTGCCATATTCCGGGTTGAGGAGGACCACGCCCGGCTCCTCGGGAATCTCGGTCTCACGGAAGTCGCAGACGCCGAACTCGATGAACTCCGCCACCCCGGCCAACTCGGCATTGCGAATCGCCGCCTCGATGGCCTTGGGGTCGATGTCCGTTGCGATGATTCTGCCGCCAGGGTGGTCACGATGGGCCAGGGTCTCTTCCTCAAGCAATTCCTGCCAAACCTGCGGGTCATAGCCCTTGAGATGCTGGAAAGCGAAATTCTTCCGGAGTGTCCCCGGCGCGCGATCCAGAGCAATGAGGGCGGCCTCGATGGCCAGGGTGCCCGAACCGCACATGGGATTCACAAAAGTGCCGCTTGCATAGCCCGAGGCCATGACCACGGCGGCGGAAAGGGTCTCCTGCATGGGCGCGGTATGGGGAGAGACGCGGTAGCCCCGCCGGGCCAGAGGTTCGCCCGCGCAGTCGAGATAGAGCGTGGCCCGATCGCGCTCCCAGTGCAGGAAGACCGCCGCTCCCTTGGACTCCTTGCCGCAATCTGGACGGCTGCCAAGCTCGTTTCGGATACGATCCACCACGCCGTCCTTGACCTTGAGGGAGGCGAACATGGAGTTGTCCACGGCGCTGGTGTTCAGGGAACTGGACACCGAGAAATAGCCATCCAGGGGCAGAATGTCCTCCCAGGCCACCTTGCGGGTGTTGCGGTAGAGCCATTCGCCGTCCGTGGCCTTGAACTGGGCGAGTTCATAGAGCACACGGTGGCCGGTGCGAACGTGCAGGCACAGGCGCATGCAATCCGTGAGCGTGCCTTCGCTGCTCACGCCCAGGTCCATCTGCCGGGTCACCGGCAATCCAAGTCCCTCCACCTCACGGGCAAGGTGCGGGGGTATGCCGGGCGGACAGGTCACCAGGACCGTGGCCGGTTTCATCCAATCAATCATACTGCTCCTGTGAAACTATTTCTTCTTGGCAATGAAGTCCTCTACCTGGGCAAGCACCTCGGGGGTGTCCATGCGCATAGTCGGCCGAAGCGAGAGACATTAGACGCAGGGACTAAAGGACACCTAACAGCTTGAACCACAGAATCTTATTCATTTCAGTCCCCCTAGTTGTCAGAAAGGTGAAAATTCACCTCTTCCTCTTCTAGCACACTTTCCGGCTCCAGTTCCAGCACCTCTCGTTTCCAGGTCGCGACCCCCACCAGCAGGGCCAGCCAGAGCACGACCGTCACGTTGGGGGAATAAAACAACGAAAAAACCGTGCCCTGGGCCAGAATAAGGGCAATGACTCCAGCCGAAAACCGGCTGGGACGCAGCATGGTGGGAACCATGATCAGCAACAAAAATACGCCGGCACCCAGACCCGACCAGACCAGGGACAGACGGAGCCAGAGGGAGTGAATCTGCTCCGGGTAGAGCAGATAGGTCTTGGCGGGAATTCCCAAGCTGGTCGCCACCACCGCAGGCAAAGACAGGGTGAAGGGTCCCAGCCCCAAAGCAAGCAGCAGGGTCTCTGGTCGGTCCATATACCGCTGCACCCCAGCCATCCAAAGCAGATGGCCGTCCAGATTGACCGTGTCCACCCCCAGGGGAGCGGCGAGCAGGATCGAAAACGCGGCGCATCCCAGGAAGAGAAAGGCTGCCACGGCCCGGGAAAACAGGGACCCGCTCCCCAAAAAAAGCCAGACGCAGGCCGCCGCAAAGAGCGCGGTGCGCGAAAAGGTGACTGCCAGGCCCAGGATCAACAGCGCATCCAAGGCCGAGAGCCGGGTCGATCCCGGTTCCCTGCGTCCTTCGGGCATGCCCGCACAGAGGGCCACACCGAGCAGGCAGGCCAGGACTTCCCGGTTCATGGGAAGAAAGGCCTCCACCGGCAGTCGGGACAAGCCCAGGGTAAGGAACGCGGTCAGGAAATCCGCCAGCACCAAGGCGGCAAGCACTCCCCCGCAAAGCCGGAAAGCACGGCGCGAGGGCAGGCCAAAGGTCAGGCACCACAGCCCGGCAAAGAGCAGGTAGACCAGAGGGGCACCTTCCACCAGCCAGCGCAACCAAAAATCCGCAAGGTAGGCGCGAGGCCCGGCCCAGACGTGCAGGGCGGCCAGGAAGAGACAGGCCGTGCCCAAGGCAAAGAGGGTCTCCACAACAGGGATACCCCTGAACCCGCTGGCCGGTCGGATCGTCTTCCAGGCCAGCCAGAGCAGGGCAAACCCGGCCAAAGCTTCCCAGACGGATGCGTCCGGGATGCTCCTCAGGACTTCGCCAAGGGTCGAATCCTGGGAAACAAAACGAATCCCGACCTGATACATGGGCAACAGCAGATAAGCCGCCACCAACGGCAGGGCCGCCATCAATCGGCCCGGCAAGTCAGCCCTGGTCGTGGTAAATTCGATCATGAATGAGTGATACCCGCTTGCCCCGTTCAGGTAAAGCTAGCCCTGCTTCCTGAAAAAAGCCCGGGCCTTGCGCTTGAGCAGTGTCCGCGCCAGATAGGACTTGGACGAGCCAGGCCATTCGGACACGGGCGCAGCCTCCCGGCCCAGGGCCAGATCCAGAACATGCACGGCGTTGATCTCCGGCCCCAACTGACGCGCGCACCCGGCGCAGTAGGTGACCACCCGGCGCTCCGAGGCCTCGGACTGACGAAGCTCCCGCCAGGCGTCCGCGTATTCTGGCTTCACGAACTTCACGCCCCCGCCCTCGCCACAACACAGGGCCTTGTGCATACTGTGTTTCATCTCGGCCACGCTGGAGCCCGTGTTCCAGAGGATGGTGCGCACGGCCTCGTGCACCTTGCGCTCGGCCCGGAGCACGCAGGGATCGTGCACGCCGGTGCGGATGCGCTCCATGCCGGGCTCGGGCTCGGGGATGCGCTCGGCCAGAACCTCATACACCGTGCGCACGGCAAAGGGAGGCTTGGCCGACCGGAGGGTCACCAGACAGTTGGGACACATCACCAGCACCTCGCTCACTCCCGTGGCAGCGATCCTTTCCACCACCGAGGCCATCCGTTCTTCATGCTCTTCGATTTTTCCGAGCATCTTGCTCGGCTTTGCACAGCAGTGGAGCACCAGACCGAGCTTCGGGTCCGCCTCGCGCAGTTTTAAAAAGCAGTCCCAGACCGTGTCCGAACGGGCACCAGGCATGTTGCAACCTGGAAAGAGCAGGGTCGTGGCGCCCTCGGGCACCCCGAAGAAGGAAAAGGACTTGGAAAGCCCCAATTTTTCATAATTCAACAGCACCTTGTACGGCGCAAGCAGGGCCGGGTTCGCCTCCACAGCCACGTCGCGCATGGCCTGAAAGAGCGCATAGGGGTCCAGGCCGCGCACGGTGCAGACCTGGGTGCACAGCCCGCAGAGGCTGCACTCCATGGCCAGGGCCGGGTCGATGGTCCCGTCCATGACGCCCTGGGCAATGACATTGGGCATGCCGTTCTCGCGCAGGAATGAACAGTCCACCGTGCAAAACTTGCAGGCCTTGCACTTGGACGCAAGCTCCTGGGCCGCTGCAATCATGATCTCATATTTCTCGCTCATGGAGGAAGGTGGTACTGGCTCGAGGCGCAAAAAGCAACGCAATCCGCCGCGCCGAAACTGATCTCCTTGCCGGACTCCTGTTCCCTCTGCTATCATCATGGCATGATCCCCATCCCCAAAAAAATCGTGGCCTCGATCCTCCTGGTCCTTGCCATTGTCCTGCTCCACCTGCCCGCCACCCGCGACCTTGCCACCCACAACGCATGGTTTGCCCAACTGGACGAACAGGCGGACGCCTATCTGGACAGCGGACTCAAGCGAGCCGCCTGGGCCTTTGCGGCCGCACGCACGGCCAATGCGGTAATCTCGGTGCTCCAGAGCTTCGTGATCCAGGGATCTGCCGGAATCATCGTGGATGCGGGGGTGGAAATCTCCCCTGGCGAGGCATTGGACCCGGTGAACGACCTGGTGGAACGCTTTTCCTGGGTCATGCTCGCCTCGGTGACCTCCCTCGGGGTGCAGCAATTCCTCCTCGAGGTCATGCCCTGGTTCGCCATCCGCGGGCTGCTCTCCCTGGCCCTTGGCTGTGGGCTGCTGGCCCTGTGGCTGCCTGGCCGGTTCCAGGCACGGCTGGCTCCCTTTGCCTGCAAGATGGCCGTGGCCGCCCTGGCCCTCG
>JAHJKV010000128.1 GCA_018822065.1 Pseudomonadota bacterium | reverse complement strand
TTTGTGTTTTTTCGTGCTCCTGCTCTCCTTTGCCGAGCAGGATGCCCAGAAATATCGAGATGTTGTGGGTTCCCTTAAGGACACCTTCGGGGCCAAGGTCATTCGTTCCAAGTCGGACGATCTGGACCTGATGACCACGAGCACGACGGCGGACAAGGCTGCTCCGTCCAGCGATGACAGCCAGGTCATGGCCGGAGTGATCATCAAGCTCAAGTCCCTGATCCAGGACGACAAGCGATTCAAGAACACCTCCGGCATCGCAGCCGACCGCGAGGGGGCGTTGATGTATGTCCAGGCCGGTGCCATCTTCAAGCCCGGCTCGGCCCAGCTCACCTCCGAGGCGAAGACGGCCCTGGATAGGGTTATCGCAGTGCTCGAGGAGTACCCCATCAACTTGGTGGTGAGGGGACATACGGACGATATGCCGACCAACTCCGCCCATTATCCTTCCAACTGGGAACTCTCGGCGGCCCGGGCTGCCAACGCGTTGGCATATATCGTGGATATCGGCGGCATCCCCGACAATCGGGTCAAGGCCGTGGGCTATGCCGACACCCGGCCCGTGAAGCCCAATGTGACCGAAGAGGGACGCCGCGCCAATCAACGAGTGGAATTTTTCTTCCATAAACCGAACAACGACGCCTGGTAAGAGGATTACAGGGGCATGGCAAACCAGGACGAAATTATCATCATCACCCAGGTGGAGAAACCACCGACGCCGGAGGAGGGGCTGCCTCCGTGGATGGCTACCTTTGCGGACCTGGTCACGCTGCTCCTGTGTTTTTTTGTCCTGCTGCTCTCCTTCACCAACACCGACACCGCGAACATGCGCATGATGCTCGGTACCATGCGCGATGCCTTTGGCGTGCAGGCCGAGGACTCCACGGCCATGAACATCGCCTATTCGGACAAGTCCAAGCAGTTCAAGACAGTGGTTGAGCGTGAGGATGATATCAAACAATTGGCATCCAGCCTGAAAAAACTGATCAAGAACGATAACTTGCAACAAGAAGCATCCATCTCTCGTGATACCTCCGGGGTCATGCTTCGGGTTGGCAACAAGGCCATGTTCCAGCCCGGCAAGGCGGAACTGCTGCCTGCGGCAGTGTCCATCCTGATGGAGGTGGTCAAGGTCATGAAAAGTACGGAGTTCAACCTCATGGTCCGGGGGCACACGGACGGCGAAGTCCTGACGGATGACCGGCTCAATTCCAACTGGGAACTCTCGGCCACCCGTGCCGCTGTCAGCCTGCGGTGGATACTTGAACACTCCGATGTACACCCGAACCGGCTCAAGGCTGCGGGTTTTGCCAGCTCCAAACCTCTGGTGCCCTCCAACACGGCGCAGAACAAGACCCTCAACAGACGGGTTGAGTTTTATTTCGTTGTTCCCGGAGACCCGAACTGGTAGAGTGGTTGCTTCTCGAACCAGCCGCAGGGGGGAGATATGCCGTTGATCGAATGGGACGCGTCTTTGGAAACAGGCATCGGCATGATCGATGCGCAGCACCGGATACTGGTTGACCTGATCAACAAACTGGACGCTTCGGTGCAAGAAGGATCACCCGCCAAGGCCGTGGAATTGGTTCTGGTGGACCTTAAAAAGTATACAGTCTATCACTTCTCCGCAGAAGAGACCCTGATGGTCAGGAGTGGATATGCTGGCTTTGAGGCCCACCGAGACCAGCATCAAGAGTTTATGGAAGAGGTGGATGGCTTTGAAATAGACAGCCTTACCGGGGCTCCGGATGTGGCCCAGGACGTGTTGGAATTTCTCAAGGATTGGCTGACCAATCATATCAGGGTCAGCGACAAGGACTTTGCAGCTGCACAGTCGGCGTGATGCGCGAGTGCCATAAAGAAGAAGCCCGCCGAAAGGCGGGCTTCTTCTTTATGGAATACATGTGCCGGGCTGATTACCCGTTTTTGGCGATTTTTGCCCAGGTGTCGCGCAAGGTGGCGGTGCGGACGAAGACCGGCGTGCCGGGCGCGTGGTCGCAGATATCCGCGATGTAGTAACCCAACCGTTCAAACTGGCAGGCATAGCCCGGCTCCACGTCCTTCAGTGAGGGTTCCAGGAAGGCCTGGATGATTTGTTCCGAGTCCAAGTTGATGCTGGCCTTGAAGTCCTCTGCCGCCCCTGGATTTTCTTCGGTGAAGAGTTTGTCGTAGAGACGGACCTCGGCGGGGACGGCGTATTCGGCCGAGACCCAATGCATGGTTCCTTTGATCTTGCGACCATCTTTGCTCCAGCCGCCCTTGGTCTCCGGGTCATAGGTGCAGCGCAGTTCCACGATCTCGCCACTGGCGTCCTTGATCACTTCCGTGCAGGTCACGTAATAGGCATAGCGAAGCCGGACCTCGCGTCCGGGGCCGAGGCGGAAGAACTTCTTCGGGGGATCCTCCATGAAGTCGTCCCGCTCGATGTACAGTTCCTTGGTGAAGGGGACGGTGCGCGAACCCATGGAGTCGTTCTCGGGGTGGAAGGGCATATCGAAGTCGTCCACCTGACCTTCGGGGTAGTTTTCAATGATCACCTTGAGGGGGTTGATGACGGCCATGACTCGGGGGGTGGTCGCGTTCAGGTTTTCGCGCACGCAATGTTCCAGCAGAGCGAAGTCCACCATGGAATTGGCCTTGGCCACGCCGATCCGGTCGCAGAAATCGCGAAGAGCTTCGGGCGTATAGCCTCGTCTGCGAATGCCAGAAAGGGTGGGCATGCGTGGGTCGTCCCAGCCGGAGACATGCTTCTCCTCCACCAGTTGAATGAGTTTGCGCTTGGAGAGCACGGTGTAGGTCAGGTTGAGACGGGCGAACTCATATTGATAGGGCCGTTCCGGAAAGTGTCCCAGAGTGTCCAGCACCCAGTCGTAAAGGGCACGGTTGTTCTCAAACTCCAGGGTGCAGATGGAGTGGGTGATCCCTTCCTGCGCATCGGAAAGACAGTGGGTGAAGTCGTACATCGGGTAGATGCACCACTGGTTGCCGGTGCGGTGGTGGCGGGCCCGTTTGATGCGAAACAGGGTGGGGTCGCGCAGGACCATGTTGGGGGCGGCCATGTCGATTTTTGCCCGGAGCACCCTGGCTCCGTCTGCAAACTCTCCGGCCCGCATGCGACGAAACAGGTTCAGGTTTTCCTCAATGCTTCGACCACGCCAGGGGGAGTCGGTGCCCGGCTCCGTGAGAGTGCCGCGATTTGCGCGGATATCCTCGGCGCTTTGGTCGTCAACGTACGCCTTGTCCATCTCAATGAGGGTTTCGGCAAACTGGTAAATTTGTTCAAAGTAGTCCGAAGCGTAGAACTCGCGTTCTTCCCAG
>JAHJKV010000127.1 GCA_018822065.1 Pseudomonadota bacterium | reverse complement strand
GCTCCCTGCCGGGCCTCTTTCTCGGTGATCTCCCCGGCCTGGAAGGCCTGGTATTGATTTTTGATTATATAGCCTGCGGTTGCGGTAACGTCGCGTAATTCTCGCTTTCTGGTTTCCACCGCGAAAGCCCGGTAAGACTCGATCTCCTGGCGTTTGGCCTCGACCAGCCCCTGAACGTGCCCGAGCAGGGCCGAGGCGTGGGTTTCGGCCATCCGGTAGGTAATGTCTCTGGTTAGAGGGATGGTGTAGAGGGTGATCGACAGCGAACAAATGGCCACGAGAAGCATGATAAACAGAGTGGCCTTGAGCCAAAGCCTGGACTTGATCATTGTCCCCCTCCCTGCCCTGATTCGTCCCCAGGCACGACAACTTTCTGCAGGTCATCGGCTTGCCGAGTTGTTTCAGAACGTTGACATCCTTTTCTTTTATGGAAGGCTACACGGTGCCAATGCATTTGTCCATAACAGGAATTGGACGATCCGTTCTTGTGTTGGGGCAGGGGAGTTTGATGGTGCAATGGGTGAAAGTTGATCTCGTGAGTATCCAAACGAAAAAAAGCCTAGTTCTTTCGAACTAAGCCCTTGGTTTTTCTGGTAGCGGGGACAGGATTTGAACCTTCGACCTTCGGATTATGAGAGGTGACCACGGCCATCCTGAGGGAGTGGATAATGAAGGGTCGTGGGGCTGTGTGGTTATTATACGTAGCTTTTTTGTAGGATCTTTCTCATTGCCAAACAACACCGAAAGTTTGAATTGGTACTTCGGGTTTTCAGGTCCGAAATGTAAAGCCCCCATCCTTTGGGACGGGGGCTTTGTCGTTGTCGCATGGGGCCGGGTGGTTTAGTGGGCTGCGACGAGGAGAGAGAGGAGCCAGTGCTCAACTTCGGGCATGTACCAGGTGGCGATGAAGCCTGCGATGGACATGGTGATGGTGTAGGGCAGGGCCAGGACCACCATACGCATATAAGACAGCCGGATGACCGGTGCCAGGGCCGAGGTCAGCAGGAACAGAAACGCGGCCTGGCCGTTGGGCGTGGCCACGGAGGGGATATTCGTGCCTGTGTTGATGGCCACGGCCAGGTTGTCGAACTGCTCCATTCCATGAACAATGGCCTCCTGGGAAGCCGCGGGCAGCAGGGCCAGCGCTTCGGCGGAGCGGTCTACATTGGGGTCGGTCAGGATAGCCATGAGGCTTTCCTTGGTCAGCTTCGCGCCTTCCCACATGACTTCCCCGACGCCGTCGATGGTGCCGAGCCAGTTGATGAAGTAAGCCTTGGTTTCGTTGATGTATACCGTGGCTACGAAAACGTTGTCCGAGATCATGGAGAGCACACCGTTTGCCGAGTAGTAGGCCACCAGTTGCTGGCGACCTTCCATGCGGAGCACATAGTCGATGATACCCTTGAAAAGGTGCTGGTCGTGGATTACGGCTACGATGGCGAAGAAGACCACCAGCAGGGCCGTGAAGGGCAGCGCCTCTTCAAAGGCCTTGCCGATCTGGTGTTCTTCGGTCACGCCGCACAGCGCGGTCAGCAGGACGATGACGGACAGGCCGACAAGGCCCACAGCGGCCAGGTGGAAGGCAAGAGCGATGATCAGCCAAACGGCGGCGCAGGCTTGGATGAGCAGCTTGGCCTTGCCGGTAGCACCCATGGCGGCATCGCTCTTGGCGGCTTCCTCGATGAGCACGCTCTTGACGTTGCCGGGAATCTGGTAGCCGTAACCGAAGAGGTGGAACCGTTCCACGATGATGCAGGTCAAAAGGCCGGTGATCAGCACGGGCATGGAAATGGGCGCGACCTTGATGAAGAATTCAGGGAAGTGCCAGCCCATTTTGGCGCCGATGAGAAGGTTCTGCGGTTCGCCCACCAGGGTGCAGACGCCTCCGAGCGCGGTGCCGACCGCGCCGTGCATCATCAGGTTTCTGAGGTAGCCACGGAACTGTTTGAGATCGTCGCGGACCATGTCCTTGACTGTGTCGTCGTTGGACAGGTTGCCGCCGCCACCGGAGGCGTATTTGTGATAGACCGAGTAGAATCCGTAGGCCACGGCGATGATGACAGCAGTGACAGTCAAGGCGTCCAGAAAGGCGGAAAGGAATGCGCCAGTAAAGGAAAAGAGAAGCGATATGTATATCTTGGACTGGATTTTGGTCAAGATCTTGGTGAAGGCGAACCGGAGCAGGTCCTGCATGAAATAAATGCCCGCCACCATGAAGATCAGCAGCAGGATGACCTCGAAGTTGTTCAGCGCTTCATGATACACCGTTTCCGAGTGAGTCAGCCCGATGAACACGGCCTCGATGGCCAGCAGGCCGCCAGCGGGCAGCGGGTAACATTTGAGGGCCATGGCCAGGGTGAAGATGAACTCGGCGATGAGCACCCAGCCGGTGATGAACGGGCCGACGCTCAGCATGAGGATCGGGTTCAAGACAAGGAAGCCGATGATGGTCAGTTTGTACCAATTGGGCGCGTTGCCGAGCAGATTGCGCTGGAGCGCCTGAGAAATGGTATAGGGCACTTGAAAGTCTCCTTTCTTAGATGCATTTGCTGAGCCAGAAGCCGGAGCGGGCAAGCCGGAATAAAACCATCTGACCGGAACGCATCGTGTTTTCGAGATAGCCAGTGCCGAATACCCATTTCGATTTGATTTGGCAAGAAATATATCAGAAAAACCGCTAATGCCAACGCTTTTGAGCAATCTGCTTGTATGCCAAAAATAAATCCCAAACGTCCAAATGTTGCGATTGGCAACGTCGGTCTTGGTCCTGAATCTTCGCCAAAACACTGCGAGGCATCGTGAAATCATACTCGAAAAACAAGGTGATTAAAACGCTTTCGAATAATTTATTCACTCATACCGATGCCATTCTCAACGGAAACGATTTGCCCGTTGAGTCATGCCAATCAATCATTCTACGTCATGCTGAAGGTCGAATAGCCTGTACCCTCCAGACAGGATTCACTTACGACAACTCAATGCGTGTCTCACGATTCAACCCTGCCACAATCAATTCCTCCACGATGCAGACCTAAATTGCCACCACCCCTACGAAACCGCCGTACACAGCATGCGTTGTTCAATGCGACTAATTTTCCCTGGAATTTAATG
>JAHJKV010000012.1 GCA_018822065.1 Pseudomonadota bacterium | reverse complement strand
CCGACCATGATGACGCCGCCCATGTTCCTGCTCAACATCAACGACATCTTGGCGACATTCGGCGCGTTCATGGCTGTCCTGATCGCCATCGAAATATTTGCCAACATCTTGATTTATCTTGAGTATGACATGATCCACCTCAAACTGGTCATCTCCACCGCGCTCATGGCTGCAGCGCGGAAGGTAATCGTGCTCGATTTCAAGGTGAACGAATCCAGGATGATTTTGGCCCTGAGCGCAATAATCATCTCGCTAGGAATTTGTTACTGGTTTATCGGACGTTGTGAATACAACGACGACAAATTGCAGCATCAGCAAAGCGACAAAAAAGACAACGGCTAGTTCCAACAAAGACGAGGTCCACATGTTTTCCAAAGTCCTCTTGTGTATGGGAGCGGGTGTCGATGCCCGGATAATCGCTCAAGCATTGGATTTTTGTTCGCGAGCAAAAGCGGAATTGGTTCTCTTGAGCATTTTTGAAGAGCCCACAAAGTCTGTTGCCTCATACTTCTCTTCCCAGCAGAAGGACCTGAAGAGCATCATCCTTGAACATCACAAGGGTATTCTTGCCGAAGCAATGGCCGAGCACAAACTGGACCCGGCTGACATTGTGCAAGAGGTTCGATGGGGAAGGGATTTCATTGAAACCATCAAGATCGTACAGCAAGGTGGATTTGACCTCGTCATCGCCCCTTCCCAGGAGGCTTCCGGCCCCCCGGACAGTACGGCCATGCACTTGATGCGTAAATGCCCCTGCCCGGTCTGGATTCATCGTGGGCATCTATGGAAAGGTGCCGTTCGGCTGCTTGCCGCAGTCAGCACTGCCGACCTGTCTGAAGAGACCCGCAAGCTCAACCTGAAAATTCTGGATCACAGCCTCAAACTAAATGAGATTCTCGGCGGCAAACTCCACATCATGAGCTGCTGGTCAGCGTACATGGAATCCGTTCTGTCCAGCCCAAGATTCAGCCAAAAGGAAAAGGACGACTATCTGGCCTACGAGCAAGCGCAGGCCGAAGAAGAGCTGGCATCACTTGTGGGGGCTTTGAACATCCCGGAAACCGTGAAGAGCAAAGCTATTTACGGGAACCCCGCACAGCTCATTTCTCAATATGCTGTAGACCAGATGATCGATGTCGTTGTCATGGGAAGCGTTGCGCGCACGGGCATTCCAGGGCTTCTTGTCGGAAACACTGCGGAAAAGATCGTCAACAACCTTGAAGAATCAATCCTTGCCATCAAGCCGGACGGATTTGTTTCGCCTGTCAAGGGAACATAGCCGGGGAATTACATGCCCAACGACGAACTGAAGGCCCTCAAAGCTCAGGTCTAAAAAAACTCTCGTCCCGCTTGAGATTGAACGATGAATACGCCGATGTGATGCAGATTCTGCATGCAGGCATTGTTGTTCACGCTGCGGATACCTCCGTAACATATGGCAATCCTGCGGCGCAGGGTATTCTGGGACAGAGTGAGGATCAGATGCCCGGAAGAATCGCCATTGACCCTCAATGGTATTTCTTTGATCCCGCAGGAGAGATAATGCCGTTGAATGGAAACCTTGCATCCATTTTTTGGCTTCAAGTAGCAAAGAAGGACCCCTAACCCATCTGAACAGTTTCGCCACAGCGGTTCATTTCTGATTCATCGCTTTCCCGGAGGAAGAAAATTGACTGCATAGAGACAGCAGGAAAACTATGCCATTATAAAAGGCAGATGATAAACATGATCAACCATGATCTGTCACAAACACAAATCCCCCTTACAAATAGCTTACTCATCAGTCTTGTCCGGCTAAGCGACGTAGCTCAGTAGCCTGTAATCTTTTTCGGTGCTGTCATGCCCAGGGTGAGGGCAAGCTGGTCATCTGGACTCCGCCAATGCCCGCGTGAGGGCCGTCGGGATATGCGCCACCAGTTCCCCGATCTGCGAGGCCGGGGTCGGGGTCGCCAGTTCACCAGCATAGCGGTTGGTCTGGGCCGCCACATGCGCAGCGAATGGCACGTCCAGCCCGAACTCGATCAGCGCGCAGGCCACTCCCGTGATGGTGTCGCCCGTGCCGCCCATGGCCTCCATGACCTCCAGACAGGGGCCGTCAACACGCGTCAGCACGCCGCTTTCAGTCGCTATCCGGTCCGCACTCCCCTTGACCAGCAGGCAACGGGCGGCATTGTGATGCTTGTAGGCCCGTGCGATGAGTTCAGGGACACGGTTCTCGTCCTGCAGGATGAAGCCGCGCGTGTAGAATGGGTGGGGTGCCGTCTCGTCTGCCAGGAAGGCCAGCTCTCCGGCGTCTGGCGTGAACAATGCGTAGTGCCTTGCCTGACCGCTCATCTTGGCCGCATACATGAATCCGGCATCCGCCACGAGCAATGGGCAAACCGCCATGGACTGCACGGCCAGCAGAATCCGGTTATGCCAGTCCACATCCGGCTGGAGGTAGTGGAGAGCGAGCGTGGAGATCGTTCGATTGGCAAGGGTCCTGGCTAGGTGGTCGTAAAGCGCACGGCTGCCCCTGCCCAGTCCCTCGTCCCCCACCAGGAAGGCGTGAGGCGGGTTCAGGCCCAGATGAATACAAGCCGCTGTCGCCGCCCCCAGCAAGGCCGGGGTGCCACGGTCCGGGAAAACCTCCTGCCCGGCCACCTCAAGTCTTCCGTCGACAAGATCGACCGGCCCGTCCAGCACCGGGATGGCCGGGTCCGAGAGGGTTCCCACTATAGCGAGCACTGGCGCATCATCTCTTCAAAAGCGAGTTGCAGGGCGTAGCCGCACAGGGTGTGGCCGATCTCCGCCGGCTCGGGGGCTTCCTCCAGGGTGCAGCCGATCAACCGGGCCGCAATGTACGGTACGTCGGGACACCCGCCGCCGGAAAT
>JAHJKV010000126.1 GCA_018822065.1 Pseudomonadota bacterium | reverse complement strand
TGAAAAGTTTTCCAGTCGCTGACTGGGCCGATGGTTCACATCTTGAGCATGCTCTCCGGGGCATGCTCTTTTTTTAATCCCAGCAGACCGGGTGGATTTTTGGTGCACTTTTCCCGGGAACGTCATAGAGTAACATTGGGAAGGGCAGATTCCCCTGGAGATGTTATGCGCCTTGTTATCCTGACGATCTTTGCCTGTTTGGCGTTCCTGGTTCCGGCCTTTGGGGCACAGGGCGATGTTGCGCCCGAAGGTCTGACCTACCTGACCGAGGACTACTACCCTTACAACTACCAAAGAAATGGTGTCCTCCAGGGGATTTCAGTGGATATCCTGAGGCGAGTATGGGCCGAGCTCGGGGTCGAAGACCAGCCTATCCACCTGTTGCCCTGGGCCCGGGGGTACAAGTTCGTCCAGGAAGTGCCGGGCACGGTGCTCTTCAGCATGGCCCGCACCCCGGAGCGGGAGGAAATGTTTCAATGGGTAGGCCCCATCACCACAGCTCGCTTCGTGCTTTCGGCGAAAAAGGGGAGGGCCATCACGATTCGTTCTTTGGAGGATATCTGCGGCTACAGCGTTGGGACGCTCATCGACGATATCACGGACATTCTTCTTGAGGATGCCAAGACTTGCGCCCGGGTGGAGTCTGTGCCGGACACGCAGTTCTTGGTGAAGATGCTGGAGCACGACCGCATTGATCTGTTGGCGTATGAGGAAAAGAGCCTGCAGCGGTTGATGTGGGCGCATGGGTATGCTCCAGAAGACGTCGAAACGGTATACGTGCTCAAGGAGACCAGTGTCTATTTCGCGTTTCATCCTGACACGCCGCCGACCCTCGTGGAGCGGTTCCAGCAGGCCATGGACCGGGTGCGGCTTTCACCGGAATATGAACAGATTTTCGAGCGGCACCTGCAGTGAAAGGCGGGGCGGTTATTGGTCGAGGAGTTGGTCCACCAGGGCGTCGAGTTCCTGTTCGCTCATTTCTTCTTCATCAGTGGTCGCTATCGGCTCGTTTGGAGCCTCCGGCAGGGCTGTTTCGACGGTCTCGTCAGTTGGTGATTTTGCATTGATATCACGCAGAATTTTGTCGACATCGATGGAGTCGTCCAAGTCTTCGGAAGCCACTTCGGCCCCAGGGCTGACTAGGATGTTGCCTTGCCAAATGCCGCGGAGAACACGGTCGTTGGCGGTGAAATAGGCTCCCGTTCCCTCGCGCTTGTTCTTGTGGAATTCGCCCTCGAAACGTTCACCGTTTGCGTAGTAGTAAATTCCTTGGCCTTCCATCTCCCCCTCTACGAAGTTTCCCTCGTAGCGGTCGCCGTTGAGAAACTCATAGTATCCCAACCCATTGCGATGGTTGTTCTTGAAAGAACCCCTGTAGGTGTGACCGCGCGTGATCTTGGTTCCAATGCCGTTTATGCAATCGCCTTCCATGCATTGGGCCCACAGAACAGGAGTAAGCGACAGTGTCAGAAGAACTGTCAGGGGGATGAGGATCAAAGTGCGAAGCATTGGTGGTATCCTTGCAGGGTCATGATGACCATCGCTTTTACACGCTTGTACCGACTCAAAGGACTTCCAGCAAGTGCGAAAGGGGTCATGTGGTGGTGACCACTCCGAAGAATTCGTCGGCCCACTGGAAGGCCATCCTGTACGCCTCGGCTACAGAACCCGGGGGCAGGGAAAGGGAGAGTGCAAGCTCCCCGAGTTCGTCCCACGTCCCGGCTTCGATGGTCTTGGCCAGTTGAAGCCAGGGCGCATAGGGACCGTCATTGTCGACCAGGGCCAGGAAGATTTCATCTTGCAGGGAGAGGTGCGAGAGGATGGTGTTCATGGGCGTATCCAAAATGGCATCCAGCAGTGAGAAAAGTCCGGTGAGGAAGAGGGCGTCTGCCAGTTCCGTCTTTCCTGCCTGGAGTGCAACGGATTCGAGAAACTTGGCCCGGTGAGAACTCAAGTAGGCGAGTTCTTTCGATTTCGAGTTGGGAAGAATGTCCGTGAGCAGGAGGATGCGCAGCCAGTTGCATATGGGCCGCCATCCCGCCAGTACAACCGCCTGATGCACGGAAACGACTTTTTGGGAGAAGGAAAAGTGGGCGGAGTTGAGAAATGAGAGCAAACGGAAGGTGATGGCGACGTCAGGTTTGATGGCGTTGGAAAGGGCATCAAAATCCGGCTCTTCCAACTGGAGATATTCGAACAAGCGCAGTTTGGCGCTTATGGAGGCGGGAATGATTTTTGTAGTGCTGATGTCCGGCTGGGCAAAGAAAAACCCGTGGAAATAGTCGAATTGAAGCAATTTCATGCGGTCGAATACGTCCTGAGTGGCGATTTTCTTCGCGATCAGCTTCAGGCCATATTTCTTCCCCAGGTCCACCAAGTCGGCCAGATGGTCCGGGCTGGAAGTGGCATCACAGATAAGCATGTCTGCCAGGGAAAGTGCATCATTTGGTGGCAATGTATACAAGGCTGCGTTGATCGCAACCTGAAAACCATCCTCACGCAATCTCGTCACCATGGGCAGGATGTCGTCCTGCTCGGAAAATGTCGCCGGGAGTGCCATGATCGTATGCGTTGGGTTGAGCGCTTGGGGGAATTCGTCGCGAATGGTGCGCAACGGGAAATGGAGGATCACCTTGAGCCGGGGGGGAAGGCACCCTGAGAGAAATGGCAGACAGGCAACGACTTTGGACGTTGCATCATAGTCGGTTGTAAAATTAGCCCATGAGTCGTCGGGACCTCGGCGATATAGAAGAAGGTAACCCCAGGCGGCAAGGTGACTGTCGAAAATTGGTTGTCTGGCTACAAAAGTGTCTTTGTAGGGTGTGCAGTCCAAGACTGACTCCGTTCTAAGGATTTGTAATACACATGGTTGGCGACCAGCTTTAAACCTAGTATGGCCCTTCGCCGACTGTCAATCTTCCTGGACAATGAATTAAGCATCTTCTCTGCGTGACAGGCGTCCAAGGCTGCAATTCATGGAGATATCTTTCCGCAGGGGGGCGTGTCTGTTTGGTCGGGGGATCAGGGCAGGAGAGCAACGCTGGCCCGCCTCTCCTGCCCGTCCCTTTGAGCCCTTCCCCGGCACATGCAGCCAAGGGTCGCGCCCGTTTACGTCAGGCCCTTTGCCGTTCAGGCGGGCGGCCTGTTCACCTGGGCTAAATATTGTCATATGTCTAATATATTGTCAAATAGTAGTCGGATATCAAAGATCGACTCTTGCCCGGTTCGAGAATCGTTAGGACATTTCTTGCGGCAGGAGAGGTCAACATTTGGTAACATGCTAGATTCGTGTTGTTTATTGCTTTTGACCGAGGCGGCAATATGGAAACCTGCCTGAAGCAAGGCCT
>JAHJKV010000125.1 GCA_018822065.1 Pseudomonadota bacterium | reverse complement strand
GACTTCCAGGCGATCATCGGCGACAGCTCGGACAACATCCCCGGCATCCCCGGCATCGGCCCCAAAACCGCCGAAAAAATATTCGTCGATTTCCCCACTCTGGAGGCGCTCAAGGAGGGCTACCAGTCACTGAAGCCCAAGCTGGCCGAAAAGGTGGAGGCCCACCTGGAAGATATTTTCCTCTTCCGCGAACTGACCCGCATGCGGACCGACTGCTGCACCGGGCTTGACATCGCCACCTTCGAACTCACGCCACCGGGCACGGCCATGGCTGAATTTCTGGCCGAATACGAACTGCGATCCCTGCTGCGGGAGTTCAAGGCCCAGTACCCGGAAATCGAAACCTCGGCCAAAGAAAAAAAACCTGCGGCCCAGGCCCCCAAGGCCGCGGCTCCTGGCGTGGCCCAGCTCTCCCTTTTCGGATCACCGACACCGCCAGCCGACACCGATCCCCTGGAGGTCACCAATGCCCCCACCCCAGACTCCCTGCCCTCCCTGGGGCTAGCAGAAATCGGGCTGGTTCTGGCCGATGACGGCCTGCGCCTCGGCATCGATGGCCGCGAATACCTCTACACCGGCCCCATCGCGCCCCTGGCCAACCGGCTGGGTGAGGCCGCCTGCATCGCCACCCCGGACGTGCACGAGCTCTACCGGGCCGACACGGCCTGGCAGGCAGTGCCCCTGGGCAAATGGTTCGACCTGGCCCTGGCCGCCTACCTCCTGAACCCGGAGGAGCGCAACTATTCCTGGGACCGCCTGAAGCAGTCCCTGCAAAACCCGCCGCCGGACGTGGCCGACCTCCCCCTTGTGCATCCTGCGGCCCAGGGCCTGGCCGCCCTGGCCTTCCGGCAGATGGTTGCCCCGAAGATCGCCTCCGCCGGGCTGGCAACCCTCATGGCCGAACTGGAGACCCCGCTCGTGCCCGTGCTCGACACCATGGAGCGAAACGGCGTGGCCCTCGACCTCACGGCCTTCGAGGATTTCTTGAGCGAAGTCGGCCAGGGCATCGAACGGCTCACCGCGACCATCACCGAGCAGGCGGGCGAGGAGTTCAATATCCGCTCCAGCCAGCAGCTCGGACACATCCTCTTCGAGAAACTGGGCCTCAAGCCTGGGGGCAAAACCACAGGCGGCCAGCTTTCCACTGCGGTGCAGGTTTTGGAAAAAATTCAAGACCAACACCCGATCATCGAGAGCCTGCTGGAATTCCGCACCCTGGAAAAACTGCGCTCCACCTACCTGGAGCCCCTGCCCCGGCTGGTGGATCCGACCGGACGAATCCACACCAGCTTCAACCGGCTGGCCACGGCCACGGGCCGCCTCTCCTCCTCCAACCCGAACTTGCAGAACATCCCCATCCGAGGTCCCCAGGGCAAACGCATGCGCGCCTGTTTCATGGCCGCACCGGGCCTGGCCTTTGCCTCGGCTGACTACTCCCAGGTTGAACTGCGCGTGCTAGCCCATTTCTCCATGGACCCAGCCCTGGTCTCGGCCTTTGCCGACGACGAGGACATCCACTCCCGCACCGCAGCCCTGATCTTCGACAAGGACTCGCCCGGCGCGGTCACCGAAGACGAACGCAGAAACGCCAAGACCATCAACTTCGGCCTGATCTACGGCATGGGCCCCCAGCGGTTGGCTCGCGAACTCAAGGTGACCCTGACCACTGCCAAGGAATTCATTGAGCGCTACTTCGAACGCCTCGGCACACTCAAGGCCTACTACGATTC
This sequence comes from Pseudomonadota bacterium, assembly GCA_018822065.1. Lineage (GTDB taxonomy): Bacteria > Desulfobacterota > Desulfovibrionia > Desulfovibrionales > Desulfovibrionaceae > JAHJKV01. The sequence continues at coordinate 649 of JAHJKV010000125.1, read as the reverse complement.
CCTGGTGGCCGATGCCACGGCCAACGGCTACGTAGTCACCCTGGCCGGACGCCGCCGCCTGCTCCCGGAGCTGCACTCGCGCAATAACCAGCTGGCCAGCCAGGCCCGCAGGCAGGCCGTGAACACGGTCATCCAGGGCTCGGCAGCCGACGTTATCAAGCTGGCAATGCTCGCCGTGCACAACGATCAGGACCTCAAAGACCTGGAAGCGCACCTGCTGCTCCAGGTGCATGACGAACTACTCATGGAAACAGTTGCGGGCAATGCCCAGGCCGCAGCAGACCGACTCACGGCCCTCATGCAATCGGTCACAGAGCTTGCCGTGCCGCTGAAGGTGGACGCAGGAACTGGAAAAACTTGGGCCGAAGCGCACTAGGATACTCTTGAGCCCTGACGTCGCTTGCGATACACTCCCGGAAACATTGCATTGGAGGCTCCCGATGGCTGACAAAAGCTGCAAGTCCAACCCCATGGAAGGGGTGCCCCTGGAAGTGAATTTTTCCACCTTCCTGATGTCCCTCTCTTCCTCGGCCCTGATGGCCCTGGGCGAGACCCCGGACCCGACAACCGGCGAGACCGTGTATATGCCGCACCTGGCAAAACACACCATCGACATCATCGCCATGCTCCAGAACAAGATCAAAAACGG
>JAHJKV010000124.1 GCA_018822065.1 Pseudomonadota bacterium | reverse complement strand
CACCGTGGCGCTCAGGCGCGTGGACTTCGAAGCCGAAACCGACAACGTCATGCGCCACATCCCGGACCACATGACGCTGCTGCCCAATACCTCCGGCGCGAGAAACGCCGAAGAAGCCGTGCGCATCGCCCGTCTGGCCCGCGCTGCCGGCTGTGGCAACTGGATCAAGATCGAGGTCATCTCCGATTCCAAATATCTCCTGCCCGACGGCTACGAGACCGCCAAGGCCACAGAAACCCTGGCCCGCGAAGGGTTCATCGTCCTGCCCTACATGAACCCGGACCTCTATGTGGCCCGGAGTCTGGCCGCCGCTGGCGCCGCGGCCATCATGCCCCTGGGCGCGCCCATCGGCACCAACCGAGGCCTCCGGACCAAGGAAATGATCCGCATCCTCATCGAAGAGATGGACCTGCCCGTCATCGTCGACGCCGGGATAGGCGTTCCCAGCCAAGCCTGTGAGGCCATGGAGATGGGCGCGGACGCGGTTCTGGTCAACACGGCCATCGCCACCGCCTCAGACCCCGTAGCCATGGGTCGGGCCTTTGGCCGGGCCGTCCTGGCCGGACGCGAGGCCTTTCTGGCCGGGCCGGGAGCCAAGCGCCAGATCGCTTCCGCCTCCTCACCGCTGACAGGCTTCCTGGGCGAGGGCTGATCATGAGCGTGTTTCACCTGCTGCGTGCCACTGCCGACGCGCCGCTTGATGCCCTGCTCACCGGAGCCAGGTCCGAAGACGTCCTGCGTGCCCTGGGCAAGCCCGTGCTCTCCCACGAAGATTTCCTGGCCCTGCTCTCCCCGGCCGCCGACCAGCACCTGGAGCCCCTGGCCCAGCGCGCCAACCAGGTCACCCGGCAACATTTTGGTAGCACCATCCAACTCTTCACCCCGATCTACCTGGCCAACCACTGCAGCAACCACTGCGTCTACTGCGGCTTCAATACCAAAAACAAAATCCACCGCTCCCAGCTGAGCCTGGACGAACTGCGCCGAGAGGCCGAGGCCATCGCGGCCACGGGTCTCAAGCACGTCCTCCTGCTCACGGGCGAGGCCCCGAACAAGGCTGGCGTGGACTACCTGGAAGCATGCACCAGACTCCTCGCCCCCCTCTTCCCCTCCATCTCCATCGAGGTCTTCCCCATGGACACTGAAGACTACGCCCGGCTGGCCCGGGCCGGGGTGGACGGACTGACCGTCTTCCAGGAAACTTACGACGAAACCCTCTATGCCGAACTGCATCCTGCCGGACCCAAACGAGACTACCGCTACCGGCTCGACGCCCCGGAACGCGGCTGCAAGGCCGGTCTGCGTGTGGTCAATATCGGTGCCCTCCTGGGCCTCACCGACTGGCGGCGCGACATCTTCTTCACCGGCCTGCACGCCGACTACCTGCAGCGCACCTACCCCGGCGTGGACATCGCCATCTCCCTGCCGCGCATGCGTCCCCACGCCGGAACCTACCAGCCCGCCAGCATCGTCTCCGACCGGCAGATGGTCCAGATCATGCTCGCCCTGCGCCTCTTCCTGCCCCGCGTGTCCATCACCATCTCCACCCGCGAGGCCCCGGAGTTCCGCGAACACATCCTGCCCCTAGGCGTGACCCGCATGTCCGCCGGAGTCTCCACCGCCGTGGGCGGCCACTCCAAGACCGATACCGAAAGCGTGGGTCAGTTCGACATCTCCGACGACCGCAGCGTGGAGGAAATGTGCCAGGTGCTGGTGCGCCATGGCTACCAGCCCGTGTTCAAGGACTGGGAACCCATCCGGGAGCCTGCGGCATGAACGAGACAGAACGCGGCATAGCCACCCACATCGGAGCCGAAGTCCTGGCCTGGCTGCAAAAACAGCGCATCGGCGTGGCCGGTGCAGGCGGCCTGGGCTCCAACGTGGCCATGCACCTGGTGCGCTCCGGCTTCCGTCGCCTGATCATCGCGGACTTCGACCAGGTAGAATTCACCAACTTGAACCGACAGTTTTACTTCGCCCGACAGGTGGGCCAACCCAAGGTAGAAGCCCTGGCCGAAAACCTGCGGGCCATCAACCCGGACCTGGAGCTGGAACTCCACCAGATACGCGTGGAACAAACCAACGCCTCGAAACTGTTCCAAGCCTGCGATGCCGTGATCGAGGCCTTTGACGACCCGAAAGCCAAGAAAATCCTTGCAGAACTGATCCTCCCCACGGACACCCTGCTGGTTTCCGCCTCGGGCATGGGCGGCTGCGGACTGGCTGAGGGAATCATCACCCGCAGGCTTCGCCCCAACTTTGTGCTCGTGGGTGACATGCACACCGAATGCGGCGGCGAGACCCCGCCCCTCTCTCCGATGATCGGCGTGGCCGCAGCCAAGCAAGCCGATGTGGTCCTCTCCTATTTCCTCAAACGTTTCAAGGAGTCGCGCCATGCCTAGCGGCCGCCGACTGGTCACCTCGCTTATCGCAAGCGGCGGCATCTACTGCCTGACCGCTGAAAAATTCTCCCTTGGCCGTTCGAACATAGAGGTCGTGGGCATCATGCTCGATGCCGGGATCAAGCTCGTCCAGTATCGGGAGAAGACCAAGAAGATGGGGGCCAAGCTCGAAGAGTGCCGCAAGCTGCGCGAAATGACCCGCGCGGCTGGTGCGGCCCTGATCATCAACGACGACATTGATCTGGCCCTGCTCGTCGGGGCCGACGGGGTGCACGTGGGTCAGGAAGACCTGCCCGTAGCCGAGGTGCGCCGTCTGGTCGGCCCGGATGTGGCCATCGGCCTCTCCACCCATTCGCCCCAGCAGGCTGCCCAGGCCACCCTCGTCGGGGCGGACAACATCGGCGTGGGTCCCATCTACGCCACCCAGACCAAGGAAGATGTCTGCGCCCCGGTGGGCCTTGGCTACCTGAACCACGTGGCAACCACTATCGACCTGCCCTTCGTGGCCATCGGCGGCATCAAGGAACACAGCATCGCCGAGGTCGTGGCCCATGGTGGCCGTTGCGTCGCCATGGTCACCGAGGTGGTCGGGGCCGAGGATATTGCCGGGAAGATTCGATCCTTGAACCTTGCCATGGGACAGCTTTCGTAGCCGTCCAGCCCGTTTTGGTTCGCTCTTGGGTTAATGGCGCCTTGCGTTGCGAGGGAGGAGCATTCGGAAAGCCACTGGGCCGAGCAGGCAGGTGATGAGCGCCAGGAGCACGATGGAGTCCTTGGTTGCTTCGGTCAGAAAGCCCTCCTTGAGCCCGATGGCAGCGGCGGCGATAATCAGCGAAAGCCGCGCCGAAAGGAGCATGCCCGCCCGGAGCCCGTCGGCCAGCTTCATGCGGAAGAGCGGGAAGAGCAGACAGGGAACGAGCTTCACCACCAGGGCCGCGCCCAACAGTTTGTAGGTGAAGAACAGGCGCTCCGAGGTCAGGATATTGCTCACGTCGAACTCCATGCCCACATGGATAAAAAACATAGGAATCAGCAAGCCGAATCCAAGCACGGAAATTTTGGATTCCAACACCTCCTTGCGCCGCAGCACAAAGGAGAGGATGCACCCGCCCATGAACGCGCCCAGCACAGGCTCCAGATTCGCCAGCTCTGAAAGGGCCACGAAGAGAAAGAGCAGCGCCAGGGAGAGCCGCACTCCCTGCTGTTGCAGGTTCTCGCCCAAAAGCAGCCGCTCAGCCTGCTCCGGGTGCCACCAGGCCCAAAGCCGGGCCGCCCAAAGGGCCACACCAAACCCGACAAAGAGCGGCACCGGGGCCACAAACTCCCAGCTCAACCCGCTCTGACGCCAGAGCACCACCAGGGTGATGCCCAGAAGGGTCAGAAAATCAGCCACCGTGGCGGCGATGAGCACGGTCTGACCAAAGGGAGAGCCTTCAATGCCCGCTTCCTTGAGGATGGGCATGACCAAGCCGAGGGAGGTGGTGGAGAGCACCAGGGCGAAGAAAACGTCCTGACCCAACAACACGGCGCAGGCAAGGGCCGCAGCCAGAGTACCGCCAAAAAACAGGGTCTGGAACAGGACACCCTTACGGCCCTGGCCGCGCAGGAGGCTGAAGTCGATCTCCATGCCCGCCTGAAACATGAGCATCAAAAACCCAAGCTCGGCCAAAAACGGCAGCCAGTGTTCCCCCATATGCAGGTTGAGCACGCTCTTGCCAAGAAACACCCCAAAGAGAATCATGGTCACGGGTTCCGGAATGCGGAATATCCGCCCCACTCCGGGCAAAAACGCCGCCGCCAGGGTGACGATGAGAAGCGAGATGCCGTTGCCGAGTTCCATAGGCTAGAACGCCAGGATCAGCACGGAGCACTGGGCGTCTTGCGCCAGCCGTTCGCCCACGTTGGGGGTGAAGATGCCTCGGTCCCGATTGGTGGAACCAAGCACGAGCAGATCAAAATCGCTGGTCAGGGCCGTGATCTCCCGCACGGGATTCCCCCGCCGGTTGACCACCTCGATGGGCATCTTGTGCACGTGGCTCAACTCATTGAGGCGTGCCATCGTCGCGTCTTTCCAGCTGGAATACTCCTCGCCAGTCAGGAAGTCCGGCTGCTCAATGACCGCAGCGGTAATTCCCCCGCCCACCTGCCGGGCAAAGTCCACAGCGATCTCCAAGGCCAGTTCGGACATGGCCGTGCCGGAAAAGGGCACCAGGATGCGCTCATAGGGCGGCGTCCCCTTGCTCACCAAAAGAGGCCTAGCAATGTCGTGGGCCAAGCGGATGTGACCAGGTTTGGTCAGGGCGGACAAAAGAAACTGCTCCAGGGGCGGAATGACCACCAGCCCGAATCTACCAGCCTTGCATGCCTCGCGCACGGCCTGATCCAGGTCTCCTTCAAAAAACAGGGTCTCCGGCGAGATGTTCTGGGGCCAGTGGTCGACGACCTCGGAAAAGTCCGCATTGGGATCACCGTCCAGCAGGGTCACGGATTTCACCTGGATGTTCTGGGCCAGATACAGCCCCTCGGCCACCACCTGAGGCATGTCGTTCACCTCGCTCTCCGGCACGGCCACAAGCATGCCGGGGCCATAGGCCAGGGGGAAGTGCGGGTTGCCGCATTCAAGCAGGTCGCAGACCTCCTGAAACACCGAGAGTTCACCAAGGATCACCAGCCTATCCTCGGTCAGGATCACCGTCTCCGGCTGCGGGAAAATGAGCCGTTCTTTGCGAAAAATGCCCACCAGCTTGGACCGTCGCCTCCTAAAAAATGCTGCCCGCTTGCCCACCACCAACAGATGCTCGGCGGCGCGAATCTCCATGATGTTTGCCGGTCCGAGGGCCAGCGGGGTGATGCGCAGACGCGGGTCCTGCAGGTAGTGGTAAAGGCTCCCGGCCACCAGCTTCCCGGCCAGCAGGGCATGCACCCCTCGCTCGCGTAGTTCCTTCAGGTCCTCCTGCTGGTTCACCAGGACCGAGATATGAGGAACGCCAGCCTCCAAGGCTATTTCCGCCACGGCCAGGTTCACTTTATGGTCACGCGAGAGTCCCAACACATACTTGGCCTCGGCCAGCCCCGCTGTTTCTAACACCACCGAACTCGAAGGGTCTCCAGCGATGACTTCCTTCACATCCGGCTTGAGGGCCACGGCCCGGGAAAGCTGCTCCTCGGAAATGTCGATGAGCGTGATCTCCCAGTCGTCACCCAACTGACGCAACAACTCCCGGGCGATCCCGCCCACACCGCAAATAAGCATTTTCATGCTCCACCCATAGCAGGCAGTCGCCACTGTTCACAAGTAATATCAACCGCCCTGGCACGGCAAACCCGTATGGGCCATTTCCTGCCAGACCACTCGTCTTCGGGGCGCAATCATATTCGATCCAGACACCCTCAAGGGCATCTGGAAACCAGAGGGTTCAAGCCCACTGGTTTCCCGTTCTGCTGCGCACTCTCCGCCCCCCCTTGACGGAATGCAACCCATCCTCTACATTTCAATTGTCCGACAATTAAACCTTTTGTCACCACAGGCAGCCGCCCATGGCTCTACAAGCGAAAAAAATTAAGAAAACAAAGATGTACCAGGATGTTGTCGCCCAGATCGAGGAGGCCATCCTGGACCGAACCCTGGCCCCCGGCGACCAGCTACCGCCCGAACTGACCCTCAAGGAACAGCTCGGTGCCAGCAGAGGCACCGTGCGCGAGGCCCTGCGGGTGCTGGAGGAAAAAGGGCT
>JAHJKV010000123.1 GCA_018822065.1 Pseudomonadota bacterium | reverse complement strand
CCCTGCTCTGCTTGGTTCGCATGAAGCTCGTGGGCCACAACCCCATCTTCCTGCTCGGCGGGGCCACGGGCCGCATCGGCGATCCCTCGGGCAAGGACAAGGAACGCGAGCTGAACAGCGAGGCCAAGCTGGATGGCATGGCCGCGAAGATCGAGACCCAGGTACGCGCTTTCTTCAAACGCAACACCAAAGAACAGCCCGAAGTGGTCAACAACTACGACTGGACCAAGAACATCAGCGCCCTTGAACTGCTGCGCGACATCGGCAAGCATTTCACCATCAACTGGATGATGCAGAAGGATTCGGTCAAGAGCCGTATCACCCGCGACGAGGTGGGCATCTCCTACACCGAATTCTCCTACATGGTCCTCCAGGGCCTCGACTTCTGGCACCTCTACAAGCACCACGACTGCCGCATGCAGATCGGCGGCGGCGACCAGTGGGGCAACATCACAGCCGGAACCGAGCTCATCCGCAGAAAGGAGAGCGGCACGGGCTATGCCCTGACCTTCCCGCTGATCACCACGGCCTCAGGCGCCAAGTTTGGCAAATCCGCCGGCAATGCCGTGTGGATGGACCCGACAATGACCACCCCCTATGCCTTCTACCAGTATTGGGTGAACACCGAAGACGCCGACGTGGTCAACTTTCTCAAATACTTCACGTTCCTTGACGAAATTGAGATCGTAGACTTGGCCCGCCAGGTGGCGGAAGAGCCCCATTTCCGCGCTGCCCAGAAGCGACTGGCCGCCGAGGTAACGGTCATGATTCACGGTTCTGAGGAGCTGGAAAAGGTGCTCCAGGCCACGGACGCGCTGTTCGGCAAGGGCGACATCACCAAGGTGGATGCCGCGACCATCCGCTCGGCCCTGACCAGCGCCCCCCAGGTCTCCTACCCCCTCGCCGACCTGCCCGACCTGCCCCAGATGATGGTGGACCTGGAAATGGCCAGCTCCAAGGGTCAGGCCCGCAAGGACATGAAAGCGGGCGGCGTCTACGTGAACCAGGAGCGAGTGGGCGAAGACTTCACCCCCCAGGCCGAGAGTTTCATCGAAGGCCAGGTGCTGCTGCTCAGAAAGGGCAAGAAGAACTACGGACTAGTCGTGGCAAAATAAGCTGAATCGTTACATCAAATAAAAAGCGCATCCGATGTTCGGATGCGCTTTTTTGTTTGATGGATAATGACAGATCAGTTGGAATAGCCAGCGTGCTTGCCCATATACCGCATGCGGATGTTCATGCCCACGAGTGCGTCGCCCCACTGCTTGGCAGGCAGTCGCTTGAGCATCTCGGCCGTGATCGCCTCCGGATCGTTCATGGTCGCGCTGAGTTCGCGGGCAAGGGCATCGAAGATCTGCAGATAGCTTTTGAGATCGGCAAGGTCCGTATTGCTTGAGAGTGGGCCATGGCCGGGGACGATATATTTCATGTCCAGTGCGGTGACGCTGTCGAGGTTGCGCTGCCACCCGGCAATATCCGCATCACCCAGGTACGGATGAATCCCGGTGAACAGGATGTCGCCGGTAAAAACGGTCTGCTTGGTGGGCAGGATGGCAATGCTGCTGCCGGGAGAATGGGAAGCAAACCCGGTGAAGACGAGCCGCACCGGAAGGTTGCCCAGGTCCAGGCGCATCTCGCGTTCAAAGGTGATGCTGGCCGGAGCAATGCGGGTCGTGTTCCAGAAATCCTCGGGCAGGCCCCATGCCTTGGCACTATGAATGACGGTTTCGCCGTTTTTTATGAGCATGTCGCGACAGGCACTTTGGGAAATGGTGATGGCACCCAGGGCTGCAAAGGGCGCGTTCCCCAGGGCGTGGTCCAGGTGGTAGTGCGTGTTGAACACGTAGCGGATCGGTTTGTCCGTAATTTTTTTGATGTCCGAGATGAGCATCTTTGCCTCGTCTGCGGAGGTGAGCGTGTCCACCACCAGCACGGCATCGTCTCCCACGATGACGCCGACGTTGGCTGCATAGAGGTTGCCCGGCGTTCCTGGCGCGTCGTTCACGTAGCCGTAAACCCCGTCCGTTATGAAGCTAAGTTTTTCAGCCCCCAACGCAGTGCTGGCTGAAAGAGCAATTGCCAGCACAAGGGTCAGTACCAGGAAAGTTCGTATCCTGAAGCGCATGTGTCCCCCTGAATAAATATGTGATGCATCGTCAGATAGGCGCACCATGCCAAAAAAAGCTGCAGACACAAAGAAGAAAGTGTGATGGCAGCCTTTGGTATTCTTGATGGATGGTGATGTCGCCTCAGAGCGCCGCCCGAACTCCTTAGCCCCGAAACCGCGCAGCAAGGGCTTCGACAATATGGCGCACGCGGATTTTCCTGTCGCCACTCTCCACCCCGCCCCGAAGTTGCAACACGCAGCCGGGGCAGTCCGTGACCACGCTTTCGGCCTGGCTCTGCTCGATGTTGTCGAGTTTCTTGGTCAGCAGCGCAGCCGAGAGTTCCGGGAATTTCAACGAGAAGCTGCCGCCAAACCCGCAACACACCTCTTCCTCGGCAGCCGGGACATATACGTATCCCGCCGTTCGCAAAAGTTCCCTGGGCGGCTCGGTCACCCCCAGCCCCCGGCAGAGGTGGCAGGGGGCGTGGTAGGTGATCTTCTCCCCGCCCGGCGCTTCGAAGTCCTCGGGCTGGAGTTTCAGGACCGAATGGAGGAACGAACTCACGTCGATGACCCGGTCCCCAAACCTCGTAGCCCGTTCGACTTGGGCCGGGTCTCCCTGAAGCAAGGCGGGATACCCATGCTTCAAATGCGAGGCACAGGATGCACAGAGGGTAACCACGTAATCAACAGTGCCGCCTTCCAGTGCGTCCATGTTCTGCAGGGCCACGCTCCTAGCCGCCTCAGACTCGCCCATCATCTGCACCGGCAGACCACAACAGGACTGCCCCATGGGAAAGTCGAGCTGGACCTGCAACCCCTTGGTACCGGAGAGGAGCTTGAGGGCGGCCAGCATCTGTTCCGGGTAGACGAAGTCGAGGACGCAGCCCGCAAAGAGGGCTACCTGCAACCCTGGCGTTTCCCCCTGAGCCTGTCGGTGCTCCTTGATGCCGGGCCACAAATCCCGGAAGGGCGTCTCGGCAATGGCTGGCAGGGATCGGAATCCCTGGTCCCTGGCAAAGATCATGGGCAGATGGCGCAGGAAGTTTGACCCGCCCGTGACCGGTCGCTGGGCAAAGCGGGCCGCCCGCAAAAGACCGTGGAACAGGGTGCGGTTCTTGAGGGTCGCGGCCAGGAGCGTACTCTGTAGGGGATGGCCCTGCTCCTCCTGAATCCGGGCATGCACGGCCTTGATCAGCCGGGGAAGGTCGATGCCAGCGGCGCAGACCGCCTTGCAGGCCCCGCAGTTGATGCAGTTCTGGACCAGATGTTTGGCCTTGTCCGCGCCATGGAAGAAATAGGTCAGGATGAGCCCGATGGCCCCGATGTAGATGTGGCCGAATTGGTGCCCCCCCACCATCCGGTAGACCGGGCAGACATTGGCGCAAGCCCCGCAGCGGATGCAGTGCAGCACCTCGGAAAAAACAGGGTCCATGGCCAGGTCGCGCCGCCCGTTGTCCAGGAAGACGATGTGCATGACCTTCCGGCCATCCGGGGCCGACGCGCACCCATTTGGGCCGGTGATGCTGGTGAAATAGGAGGTCATCACCTGGCCGGTGGCATTCCGGGGCAGCACGTTCATGACTCGCATGGCATCGCCAAAGCTCGGGACAAGTTTGTCGAGCCCCACCAGGGCGACATGCACTCTGGGCAGGGTCGTGACCAGCCGGGCGTTCCCCTCGTTGGTGACCAGGGCGATGGTGCCGGTTTCGGCAATGGCGAAATTCGCGCCGGAAATACCCATGTCCGCCTCGGCGAACTTGCGCCGCAGCTCGCGGCGGGCGACCTTGACCAGCTGTTCGATGTCCGGCTCCTGGCGCTTGGCAGCGACCTCGGAAAACAGGTCCGCAACCTGATACCGCGAGAGGTGGATGGCAGGCATGACCATGTGCGTCGGCCCTTCCTTGCGCAGCTGGATGATCCACTCCCCCAGGTCCGTTTCCGTGACCTCGAGGCCGATGCTTTCCAGGTAGTTGTTCAGGTGGGTCTCTTCGGCGGTCATGGACTTGGATTTGACAATG
>JAHJKV010000122.1 GCA_018822065.1 Pseudomonadota bacterium | reverse complement strand
GCTTCTTCTGGAATGGTGAGTGTCATGGCCGTGTCCGGCCAGGGTGCGACTGTAAGCTGTCGCGTCTTGATTCGCAAGATTCCGGTCGCGTCCGCTGGCAGGGAGAGGTCGAGGGTGGTGGCAAGGGAGGGCAAGCCGTCGGTCGCTTCCTCGTAACGGGAAAACGCAATGCGCCAGGGGCCGCTGGTTTTTTTGGCCTGTTCCGGGCTGGTTCCCGGAAGGGGGTCCACCTGGCCTTCCAGGGCGATGGGTTTGGATGCCGCGTCCAGCACCAGCGCCGTGACCGGCCCCCTGGCGAAGGTGAACCGGTGTCCACCGTCGGCATCACGGGTGGCGGCGGCAAAGGTCGGCGGGACCAGGGGGGCAAAGTTGCCCACGAAGAGCTGGGCCAGGTGAGTCATGGAGAAGGGGAAGGGCAGGCCGAGCAATTGCGCGCCCGTGACTGGGTCGGTGTGGGAATAGACCTTGGGGGGGTCGGGGTAGAAGGCGGCAAGGCCCTGCTCATCTTCCATCAGGTAGGAGAGGTTTCCACCCACATTGGACCAGGTGTCCATGCGCAATCGTCCGGAACGGTCGCCCTGTTGAAAGTCTCCCCAGAAGTCGAGAATCACGCGGGCGGTCTTCTTGCCCTGCCTCCAGGAGAGACTGGCATTTACCAGCAGCCCAGGTGCCTGGGGAGGCGAGAAGTAGACGGATTTGAAGGCCTTGAAGCTGTTTGTCGCCTCTGGTGCGGGTGGCAGTTGTCTGGTGGCGCAACCTCCGAGGGCAAGCGTCAAAAGGAGCAGCGACAGCCAGACAGCCGGGAACAGGGGGATGGTTCTGTTCATAGGGAGTCAATCTTTTTCTGGATGTCTTCAGCGTTTTTAGTCTTGAATTTCAGTGCGTTCGTGTAACCGGTCAGGGCTTCTTTCGTGAGGGATTTGGCCTTGGCAATGTCGCCGTAATGTTCCCATATGACCGGGTCCTTATCCATGAGTCCGACAGCGTCCTTGATGTGGATCCAGGCTTTTTCAATCTCGCCTTGTTTGAAAAACACCCAGGCCAGCGAGTCGGTGATGGCTCCGTTTTGTGGCTTCTGGAGGAGCGCGTTTTCGATGAGTACCATGGCGCGATCCAGGTCGCGGCCTTCCTCGGCCAGGGTGTAGCCCACGTAGTTGAGCGCCTCGGCGTTGGTCGGGTCGTTTTCGATGATGCGTTCCATGATGACGATGGCCTCATCCCGGCGGCCCTGGAGATCGAGGAGGGCTCCATATTGGAAGAGCAGTTCCGGGTTGTCGCCGTGGCGGTTGATGGCCTGTTCGAGGATGTCTGCGGCTTCGATGTATTTATCTTCCAGGGCGAGATATTCCGCCAGCATCCGGTCAAACTTGAGCTCATCGGGGAAGGCGTCACGCCCCTCATGCAGGAGGTTCATGGCCTCATCCTTGCGGCCCATGTCCATGAGTATCTGGACCCGGAAGATCAGGGCCTGGATGTAGTTTGTCTGGTCGGGCTGTACCTGGTTTAAAAATTCGAGGGCCTTGGTCGGGTCGCTTTCGGCATCAAAGGCGATGACAGCCTTGTAGAAATAATATTCGGGTGGCACAGGGGCCAGGGCGCCGAGCCTGTCGAGCACGGCTGAGGCCTGGGCCGGGAAGTCCTGGTTCAGGAAGAGGCCAGCGGCCTGGAGCAGAAAGGATTTGGTGTTCGGGCCATCCAGGGCCGCCTTGAGGGCCGCGTCCACCCTGTTGAGCTTCAGGTTCAGGGTGATGATGCGCTGCAGGATTTCCGGCTCCGGACCTCCGAGCTTCAGGAGGGTGGTGTAGGTTCGGATGGCATCCAGAAAGTCCGCTTCCAACTCCTGGATAAAGGCAAGCTCGGTCAGGGATTCATAGTGGTCCGGCGCTTCCTTGAGGATGGCCCGGAGGGTCTTCTTGGCCTCGGTCCTGTTGCCTATGCGGGACTGCGCCCGGGCCTTTAAGTAGCGAACGGAAAGATTGCGATCGGCTGCCGGGATCTTTTCGATCTGGTCCAGGGCGCGCGCGTACTGTTTGATTTCTACAAGGATGGTTACCAGACGGATGCGCGCCTCGGTGTCGTCGGGATTGGTCAGGAGGTATTCCTCCAGGGTGAGGGTCGCCATCTCACTGTCGTTCTTGAGCAGGTTGGCGTTGACCGTGAGTCCGAGAAGGGTTCGGTCATCGGGGTAGAGTCCCAGTCCCTGGCGGAGGATGTCCAGGGCGGTTTGAACCTGGTGGGGGTTGAAATACAGAGAAGCCAGTTCGCCATAGAGCATGGCCGAGGGCTCTTTGGCGATGACCTTGCCCAGGGCATCGGCTGCGATCTCCTGCACCGCTATGGCCAGGTCGTAGTCTTCCGTGTCTGGCTGGGGGTCACTCTGGGTGATGGCCATGAGCAGCGAGCGCTGGTCGAGATAGAGCAGATAGTCGTAAGTGAGCTGCGCCTCGGCGGAGAGGGGCTTGGCCGGTGGTGCCATTTTCGGGCGGTGCGCGGCACAGCCAGCCAGGGTGAGCAGGAGGAATATCGCGAGTGTCCGGAGAGCGAAGTTCATGGACTATCCTTCTTTGGATGCTTTGATGACGTGTCGGAGCATGGTTTCGCCGAGTCCGATGCCCTGACCGATGATCTCCGGCCCATAGCTTTTCCCGGTGGTGGTCCTCAAGGTATTGACCACGGCTCTGGCAGCGGAGATTCCCTTGGGGAACTGCCCGGCGATCTCGGCCATGGACCAGGATTCGTAGTCGCAATAGAGCCACATGGTGGTGGAGAAAATGTCTGCCCCGAAGCGAAATTTGTCGGCATCGTAGAGCGCCTGGCACAGCAGTCGGGTCTGGGGATCGGGATAATCGTCGGTCTTGGTGCGGTCCTCGTGGCTGGAGATGGCCGTGGCAATAAGCTTGATGTCCCGGTTCTGAAGGGGATAGCCTTCGAGGATGGTGGCCACGGCGTCTGCCGAGCGGCGGGCGTGGTCGTCCTCTTCGCGTTGCACGTCGTGCAACAGTCCCGCCAGTTGGGCCAGGAGGGCAAGATGGCGCTTCTCTTCGGTTTCCAGTCCCGACTCTTCGGTCAGGACGATAGCGGCGGCGTCATGGGCGACTTTCTTGGAGTGTTCGATGCCGAACATGTAGTCGTCATAGAGGAAGGATAGACTGTCTTCCTGGAGCTTGAGCACGAGCGGATGATTGAAGAAGAGATCCCAGGAAAAGGAAACCTCGGTGGCGTGGTCGATGTAGAAGGCCGCCACAGGCAGGTCCTTGGCCATCTTCTTGGCCAGGGCTTTGAGGTCGATCAGGTGGTTGTTAACCATGGTGTATCCAGTCGGGAGAGAAATCTTCCACGCGTTCTTCAAGGTAGGTTTTGAGCTTTTCCAGCAGCCGTGCCTCGATCTGGCGCACTCGTTCGCGGGTCACGCCGTAGCGCTCGCCGATCTCCCGCAGGGTGGCAGGTGAATCAGAAAGCAGCCGTTCGTTCAGGATGGCCCGCTCCTTATCGTTCAGCGTGGGTTCGATTGCCTTTAAGTTGGTGAGCAGGATGTCTGAAATCTGATTCGAGGCCATGGTCTCCTCAATTCCCGGCCCGAGAGAAGGCAGGAAATCAAGCCGGGAGGTATCGGAGTTTTCGCCAACGGGCAGATTCAGGGACATGTCGCCTCGACTCAGGCGCTGGTCCATTTCGTCGATGTCTTCCACGGAAACATTCAGGGAATCGGAGAGGTCTTCGGTGGAAGGCTCGAAGCCCATGGACTGGAGACGCTGGCGCTCTTTGTTCAGGTTGTAGAACAGCTTGCGTTGGGTCTGGGTGGTCCCGATCTTGACCATGCGCCAGTTGTCCATGATGTACTTGAGGATGTATGCCTTGATCCAGAAGGCCGCATAGTAGGAGAACTTGATCCCTTTTTCCGGGTCGAATTTGCCAACAGCCTTCATCAGGCCCACATTGCCTTCTTGGATCAGGTCCAGGGCGTTTTGCATCCAGCGGCGCTGGAAATCCATGGCGATTTTCACCACCAGGCGAAGGTGGGAGGAAACGAGGCGAAAGGCGGCGTCCTGGTCGCCGGATTCGACGACGCGGCGGGCCAGGCGCACTTCTTCATCCGGCTCGAGCATGGGAAAGCGCGCGATTTCCCGCAGGTAGAGCTGCATGGGGTCGCGTGCGACCACCGCACTGCTCTTCTGGTGGAAGGTAGCTGGCAGCTGCGGTGTAGGTTTCAGTCCGGCGTCGTCGAGGGCGGGGCCGGGAGGGGACTGCAGTTCGCCGTCGCCCTCAGGGAGGTCGCTTGAATCCGGCTTCATGTATGAGTAGTCCTCGCGGCGTAATGCCGCTGTCTTCTTCGGTTGGGGCAATTATAGATAGTATATGTTTTGCCTCGCCTTTTCAATCCCTTTCCCCGGTGGCGTCCTGGAAGGAAAATCCCGGCTGTGATTGCCCTTCAGGCCGCCTGAGCCGGGTCGAGCAACTTCACCTTGAAGACGGTCCCGAAGGTGGAAACATGAAAAAAGGCTTGATTTTGCTGCTATATCGAAATATGCTGATATACAAATATGACGGGAGACGCCGGAGGGTGACTGGACGCAGAGGGTCCGGGGCCGTAAGGTGTCTCTGTTAGGGAGGCCAACATGACAGATTTTAAGAAGATTCTCAAAGACGGCAATATATATTTCTTTGATGGCGGCTATGGCACTCTGCTCATGCAGCGCGGACTGCCGCCTGGGATGAGCCCAGAGCTTTTCGGCCTGAAGCAGCCCGAGGTAGTGGGTGGCGTTCACGAGGACTACCGCAAGGCCGGGGCCACGATTTTGACCACAAACACCTTCGGGGGCACGAGCCACAAACTCGGGCTGGATGCGGATGCCTATGAACTGAACCGCGAGATGTGCCGTCTGGCCAAAAAATCGGCCGCCGGGCACGCATACGTGGCGGCCTCGGTCGGACCCACCGGATTGTTCGTCAAACCTCTGGGCGAGATGACCTTCCGGGAGATGGTGGACTGTTTCAAGGAGCAGATCCGGGGATGCGTGGACGGCGGGGCCGATCTCATCCTGGGCGAAACGCACTTCGACCTGGCCGAGGCCCGCGCCGTTGTCGTGGCCGCCCGCGAGGTCTGCGACCTGCCGGTGGGTATCTCCATGACCTTTGAGCAGGGGCGCACCCTCACGGGAACGACGCCTCTGGTCTTTGTGGATACTGTCCAGAATATGGGCGTGGACCTTGTGGCCACCAACTGTTCCGCCGGACCGGAGCAGATTCTCGACGTGGTCCAGGCCATGCTTCCCCGTCTCTCCACCCCGCTCTACGTCGCGGCCAACGCTGGCTTGCCGGAACTGGACAAGGATGGAAACACGGTTTTCCGGCTCTCGCCCGAAGCCTTTGCCGAGCAGTCCAGGCGGTTTGCCGAGCTGGGAGCCAAGTTTATTGGCGGCTGCTGTGGCACCGGACCGGACCACATCCGCGCCCTGGTCACGGCCTGTGAGGGATTGCAGTGGAAGCGCCCGGAACCAACCAGCCCTGCCCGCGTAGTGTTGACTTCCCGGGCCGAATCCGTGCCCCTCGGCCTGGAACATCCTGCGGCGATTATCGGCGAACGGATTAACCCCACGGGCAAGAAGAATCTGACCGCCGAGTTGCAGGAGGGCCGATTTGACACAGCCATCCAATTCGCTCAGGAGCAATTGGCCCTGGGTGCGCCCATTCTGGACGTCAATGTCGGCGCGCCCATGGTGGACGAGGTGGACCTGCTGCCCCGGCTGGTCACCAGTCTGGTGGAACGTTTCACCTGTCCCCTGTGTCTAGACTCGCCCAATGTCGAGGCGGTCAAGGCCGCCCTGGACGCCTACCCCGGCTCTGCCCTGGTGAACTCCATTTCCGGCGAACCAGGCCGTATGGCCGAGATGGGTCCCCTGTGTCGAGACTATGGCGCACCCTTTATTCTGCTCCCCCTGGAAGGCCGCAAGTTGCCGGTTAGAGCCAAGGATCGGCTAGCCATCATTGAACGCCTGGTGGCCGAGGCCGAGGCCCTGGGCATTCCCCGACGGCTCATCGTGGTGGACGGCCTGGCCCTCACGGTTTCGTCCAAGCCCGAGGCGGCGAAAGCCACCCTGGAGACTATCCGCTACTGCACCGAAACCCTTGGGTTGGCTACTACCCTGGGCCTTTCGAACATCTCTTTTGGCCTTCCAGCCCGCGAACTTCTGAACTCGACCTTCCTGGCCTTGTGTCTGGGGGCGGGCATGACCTCCTTCATAGGCAACCCGGCCTCAAGTCGTCTGCGCGAGACCATGGGCGCGGCCGAGGTGCTCCTGCACCGTGACCCCCAGGCCGGACGTTATATCGCGTCCTTTTCCGACTGGCAGCCTTCGGGTTCAGGCGCTGCTCCGGCCACGGGCGCGCCTGTGGCTGGCTTGCCTGCGCCGCCAGCCGATGACCCGGAAGAGCTCTTCGTCGGGGTCATCACGGGTTGCCGCGAGGCCATCGTCAGCCGAGTGGAGGCGGCCCTGGAGCGCGGCGCAGATCCCTTTGCCCTGGTGAACGGGCTGATGATCCCGGCCATCATGATCGTGGGCGAGAAATATGAGCGCAAGGAATACTTCCTGCCCCAGCTCCTGCTCTCCGCCGAAACCATGCAAAAGGCATTTGAGCGCCTCAAGCCGCTGCTGGAAAAGGATGGCGTCCAGGACAAACCCACGGTGGTCATGGCCACGGTGGAGGGCGATATCCACGACATTGGCAAGAACATCGTCTGTCTGATGCTCAGGAACCACGGTTTCAACGTGGTGGACCTGGGCAAGGACGTTGCCGCGACCACCATCGTTGATGCGGCCGAGGAGCACCGGGCTGGACTCATCGGGCTCTCAGCCCTGATGACCACCACCATGGTCCGCATGGAGGATACCGTGAAACTTGTGGCTGAGCGGGGACTTGCCACCAAGGTGATCATTGGTGGCGCGGTGGTGACGGACTCCTTCTGCCAGGCCATCGGAGCGCACGGATTCAGCACCGATGCGGTGGAAGCCGTGAAGCTGGCGAATCGTCTGATCCGCTGATCCGCTTTGCGGCGGCATCTTGCCAGCCCGGCAGTTCGGGCTTACATGAGAGGTGCCCGGGCTTTACCGGTGCACTGGGTTCTGCTACATGCTCCCGATTGAAAAGAGGTATTTATCATGCGCAAGCTGTTACTGCTCATATGGTGCATCGGCGTTTTGACCCTGGCGGGCTGTTCCGGTGCGCCGGACTCCTCGCCGGAAGCTGATCCTGCGTCGAGTCCGTCCTTCGAGATCACGTCCATAGATGCAGCGGGTATGGAAACTCTCCTGGCAGCAAACAAGGGGAAGGTGGTGTTTCTCTGCTTCTGGTCCGTGAGCTGTCCGGCCTGCAAGCAGGAGATTCCCGAACTGGAAACCTTGGCTGCCAAGTACAGTCCCGACCAGCTCAAGCTCATGCTTGTGAACCTGGACCCCACGCCTGAGAGCATTGCCGCCTTCTTTGGTGAGCAGATTCCTGTGACCGAGCAATATCACGGCTCCAACGACCTGGCCCAGGCATATGGCATTTACACCATTCCTCATCTTGTCATGTATGATGTCGAGGGCGATGTCTTCCTGAACAAGTCGGGCTTTTTTCCCGCCAAGATGTTGGACGCTTTGGTCGAGCACGCCCTGAGAGTCGACGGGTAACGCATGAATCCGCTCATCCGAAAAGCCCGCATCCAGGACGTGAAGGCCATGCACGCCTTGCTTCTGAACAACCCCGAGGACGAGGGGCTGGTCTTGCCTCGCTCCTATGCCCAGCTTTACAGCCAGCTCCGGGACTTTTTTGTGGCTGTTGATCGCGATACCGGGGCGGTTTTGGGCTGCTGTGCCCTGAACATCTGCTGGGAAGCCCTGGCCGAGGTGCGGTCCTTGTCCGTGGCCAAGCCCTATCGCGGGAACCAGTTGGGGCGGCTTCTGGTCGAAGCCAGCCTGTCGGAGGCCGTGACCATCGGGATATATTCCGTCTTTGTTTTGACCAATACCCCGGCCTTTTTTGCCCGGCTCGGATTTGTCGAGGCACCCAAGGACGATCTACCGCAGAAGGTTTGGGGCGATTGCATCAATTGCCCCAAATTTCCAGACTGCGATGAAATCGCGATGACCATCACCTTGTAGGAGCGCGCATGAACCATCAAATGGAAGTAGTCGTATCTGCGGAAGATATTCAGAAACGTGTCCGCACACTGGCAACGGAGATCGAAACATACTACGCAGGTGAATCCGTGGTCTGCGTCTGTGTGCTCAAGGGTGCCTTTCTCTTTTTTGCAGATCTTATGCGTTGCCTGAAAAATGGTCCGGAGATGGATTTTGTTCGCCTGTCAAGTTACGGAAGCGGTACGAACCGGGGAAAAGAGGTTCATTTTACCAAGGATATGGAGGTGCCGGTCCAGGACAAGCATGTCCTTTTGATCGAGGATATCGTTGATTCCGGACGCAGCGTTGAATTTTTGAAGCATGTCATTGAAAAACGTGGGCCGCAAAGTTTGAAAGTTTGCGCACTTGTTGATAAGCAGGAACGACGGGAAATCGATTTGAGTGTCGATTTCGTGGGCTTTGATCTGACCGGCAAAGGATTTCTCGTAGGCTACGGCCTCGACTATGCCGAGAAGTATCGAGAGCTTGATGCGCTGTATGAAGTGATAAATCCCTAGTTTTCATCATAAAGAGGCTCCCATGATTGTCTCCTGCCCTAACTGTGCCACCAAGTACAACCTGCCCGACGAAAAGGTTCCGGCCTCCGGGATCAAGGTAAAATGTTCGAAGTGCAGTCATCTGTTCAAGGTGACGCCGCCGCCGATCACCCCGGAAGAAGAGGTGGAGGTGCTGCTGGACGATTCCGCGACCCAGGAACCGGAGGACAAGGGGTCGGACTTTGACGCCGCTTTCGAAGAAGCTGTTGCCGGTGGCGACATGGGTGCCGGGGAGGACGATGACGACGATGATGACGATGACGGACTTGGCGACATGAATTTTGACGAGGACGATGCCGGGGACGAAGAGGCCGATCCCATGGACGGTCTGGAGGACGAGGACGAAGAGGAAGATTTTGACGTTGATGACGACGCCTTCGAGGAAGACCTCCATGACGACGATGACGATGACGATGCCGTCGATGACGACGAAGAGGATGATGACGAAGAGGTGGGCGGCCTGTTCTCTTCCCTGGACGAGGACAGCCTGGATGGACCCAAAAAGAAGAAGAAGACAAGGGGCGGTGGCGGCGGCTTCGGCAAGGTGCTGAAGACCCTCTTCATGCTCCTGTTGCTTGCGTTGGTTGTAGGGGTGCTCACTTACCATTTCCGTCTCTGGTCGCTGCCCGAGTCCATGCAGGCCAAGGAAGTTTCGTTGCCCTTCGAGTTGCCTATCCGGGTTCCCTTTATCAAGAGTGCCGCGTCTGACGAGACCACGGGCGAGATGACCGGCGATGCTTCCGGAGAAATGGCCGAAGGTCCTGACACCGCGCCCATGGACGAGCCCAACGAGAATTTCAAGTCCATCCAGCCCGTCGATTTCCGGCAGTATACCCTTGAGAACGAGGTCGAGGGGCCGATCTTCGTGGTCGAAGGCCAGGCTGCGAACAAGTCCGAGTCTCCCAAGGAGATGATCAAGATCGAGGTGACCCTGTTCAACGCGGCCAGCGAAGTGATCGGGTCCAAGGAGATGCTCTGCGGCAACACCCTTTCGCTCTTGCAGTTGCAGGTGGAAAACCGGGATGTCATCGAGGAGAATCTGAACTCCAGCCGGGGCATCAACTTGAACAACGCCTACATCAAACCGGGAGAGACCACGCCGTTTATGGTCGTGTTCTTCGACCTGCAGGGCGAGGTGGAGCAATATCGCATCACCGTGCTCGACGCGAAAGACCCGGAACGCTGATGATCACAAGCCGGGAGGAGCGAGAGGCTTCTCCCGGCTTTTTTTTGCCCTATGAAGACCAAAGAAATCTACAAGTGCTCCGAGTGCGGAGGACAGTCGCCTCGCTGGCAGGGGCAGTGTCCCGGCTGCGGGGCCTGGAACACGCTGGTGCAGCAGACCGTGACCCGAAAGGGTGCGCGGCCTGTCCGCGCCGGGGGTGAATCTGGCGGGCCGCGCCCGCTCGAGGACCTCCCCGAGCCCCAGGGAGCTGGACGGACATCGGGTTTCACCTCCCTGGACCAGGTGCTCGGAGACGGGCTCATGCCGGGCGGGGCCATCCTGCTGGGCGGCGAGCCAGGCATAGGCAAGTCCACGCTGCTTTTGCAAATGGCCGGGAAGCAGGCTGCCCTGGGCGCGGGTGCTGTGTATCTTTCCGGCGAGGAGAGTCTGGCGCAGTTGCGGACGCGGGCGGTCCGGCTCGGACTCCTTGGCCCAGGGCTCCTGGCCATGGCCACCACCCGTTCCGAAGACGCCCTGCAGATTCTGGAGGGCCCGGATTGCCCCGAACTGCTCGTGGTCGATTCGGTCCAAAC
Organism: Pseudomonadota bacterium; assembly: GCA_018822065.1. Classification (GTDB taxonomy): domain Bacteria; phylum Desulfobacterota; class Desulfovibrionia; order Desulfovibrionales; family Desulfovibrionaceae; genus JAHJKV01. Next base: position 9,084 of record JAHJKV010000122.1, on the reverse strand, counting down.
CCTGTGCTCCGCCAATGCGGACGGCATCCCCGGTTCGGTGAGCCAGGTGCGGGCCGTGGCCGCAGAACTGGTGGAGGCCGCCAAGCGGACCCAGACCACGCTCATACTGGTGGGGCATGTCACCAAGGAGGGGCAAATAGCCGGGCCCAAGCTCCTGGAACACATGGTGGACACGGTGCTCTATCTGGAGGGCGACCGGCAACATTTTTCCCGCATTTTGCGCGTGCTCAAGAATCGCTATGGTCCGAGCGACGAATTGGTGGTCTTCCAGATGAAGCAGGATGGTATGGTCATCGTGGACGATCCCTCCACCATGTTTCTGGGTGCGCACGACCCGGATCTGCCCGGCGCGTCCCTGGTCATGGCCATAGAGGGGCAGCGGCCCTTTGCCGTGGAGGTTCAGGTGCTGGCCTCCAAGAGCATCCTGAACTTTCCGCGCCGGACCTCCTTGGGCTTCGATACCAATCGGCTGCACCTCATCCTGGCCGTGATGGAGAAGCGGCTGGCCATCAATCTTTCCCAGTACGATCTTTACGCCAAGCTCACGGGCGGGCTGGCCATGCGCGATCCGGGGCTCGATCTCGGTCTGGTCGCGGCGGCACTCTCCTCCTTCTATGACCGACCATTGCCAGAGGGCGCTGTTTTCTGGGGCGAGGTGGACCTGAACGGCCAGATCAGACCCGTGTCCGGGCAGGATACCCGCATGAAGCAGGCCACCCGACTCGGCTATGCCGAGATATTCGAGCCAAGCACCTGTAAAACCCTGCAACAACTCCAGGCACGCCTGTTCGGGAGGGGAAAATGAACCCAAGTTCGGGTGCACGTGAGTTGATGCGGACAGGGGCCAAGATTGGCTGTGACCTGGAGGAATCCGTTGCTGAGCCGTTGGCGCTCTATCTGGAGGTGCTGGTCAAATACAACCGACGCATGAACCTGGTCGGCCCGGCGAACTGGCGCTCGATCTTCGAGACCCTGGTGGTGGACTCCATTCACCTCGCCTCGTTTCTGCAGGAACTCGCCTTGCCGGTGAGTCCCCTGACTCTCGACCTGGGTGCCGGGGCCGGATTGCCGGGTATCCCGTTGCGAATGCTATGGAATGCCGGGGAATACTGGATGGTCGAAGTGCGCCAGAAGCGAGTATCCTTCATGCGTACGGCCCTGGGCCAACTCGAGCTTGAGCGCACCAACGTCTTTGAGGGAAGAGCGGAAGAGGTTTTGGAGCATCTGGCGGATGGCGGGGAGCCGGTGTTGGCCGACCTGATCCTGAGCCGGGCCTTCATGCCCTGGTACAAGCTGCTCGACTATGTGCCGTCCATGCTGACGGACTCGGGGCGGGTGATTATTCTCAGCAATGACATGCCCCCGCATTCGGGTGCATTTCCAGATCGGTGGTCGCTGGAAAGCTTCAAGGCCTACCCGGCAGCCGGGGGCGAGCGCTATTTCTGGTCTGTGGTTCCCTCGGTCTGATTGTCGTCGGGTGTTGTCTGGGTGGTGACATCCGCCTCCAACTCCGCATTGGGAAAGATCAGCTTGGTGGCCAGGGGGTCGCACTCTTCGCCCAGATCCATGATCCGTTCCAGAAAGTCCAAAATTTCGCCACGCTGGGCGTCCTCGGCATGTTCGAACTCGAAGGCTAGGTCGCCGCTTCGTACGTAGTTTTCAATTTTCTCCAGCAACTCCGAAAAGATCATGATCGCTCCATTTGGGGTTAGTCGTGGTGGTAGGGAAGACCCTTGTTGATGCTGGCGGCGCGGTAGAGTTGTTCCAGGAGCATGACCCGGCAGAGTTCATGGGGCCAGGTGGGCTTGCCCAGGGCAATCGTTATGTCGGCGCGGTTTTTTGCCTCTTCCGAGAGCCCGAAGGGACCGCCGATCAGAAAACAGGGAGTGCGGCTCGGGTCTTCGATCCAGCGAGTCAGTTGTTGTGCCAGTTGCCTGGAGGTGCATTCCTTGCCATGCTCGTCCAGGGCGATGACGAAATCCTTGGGCGTGAGCGCCTTTAGAATGGTCTCGCCCTCAGCCCGTTTTTTCTCCTCGGCGGGCAATTTGGCCGGGGCGTCCTTGAGCAGGGTCTGCTCAACTGTGAAGAATCGTTTGAGCTTGCCCAGATAGTGTTCGCATCCGTCCCGGGTAAATGATTCCTTGAGTTTGCCGACAAAGAGCAGCCGAATGCGCATGGTCAGCGTACCTGGTTCAGGGAGGCGGTCACCTTGTTCCCCGAGGCTTCGATCACCGCGTACCCGCCGTGGGCGAGCATTCCGGTGTTGATGACCGTGGTGGAGCCGATGGTATCCACGCTTTTCGACTCGTGAATATGGCCGGTGATGCAGATGATCGGCTTGTTTTTCTTGATGAAATCAAGCACGGCTTTGCTGCCCACGTGCGAGCCGCCGCCAAGATCGTCCGTGGTGCTCTTGTAGGGCGGGTTGTGGATGACAGCGACGATGTAGTCATAGGGCATGGTCAGTTCCCAGGCCTGATCCAGCCATTGAGCCAGCTGGTCTTCTGAAACTTCGTTGGGGGTGTTGAATGGGGTCGGGGTGGAATAGCCCACGCCGATGGCCCCGACGCGAGGGCGGTCCAACTCGGGAAACAGGTTCATGGCTTTCAGGTGCAGGTTTGCCCCGCGGCGGTCCAGGAATGAGGACACCTCGTCGGTATCCATGTTTCCTATAACCGCCTGGATGTTGGGGTTGAACGCCGCCACATCGTCATAGACTTCGCGTATGGCCTGGGTGGTGCCCCGGTTGGTCAGATCCCCGGTGAGCAACACTCCCTGGGCCTCACGCAGTCCGGGGATATGTCCCAGCATACCGGTTTGTTCATGAATATCGCCAAAAGCTATCCAGTACATGGCTCTCCTGTTCATCAATGGCTTTTCTTTCTTGTACGCTTAGCATAAACAGGAAGTGAGCTCGGCGCAATGCGCCAAAGACCAGGGCTTGAGCCAACAGATGAGCAGCAAAGACATACTACGACGAAAACTGATCCAGAAGCGCCGGTCCATGAGTTCGGACGAGGTTCAGTCGCGTTCCCTGTCCATCATTGAACACATTCGAGCCTTGTCGGAGTGGATGACCGTCAGGGAAGTGCTGTGCTACTGGCCCTTCAAAAACGAGGTCGATATCCGCCCGCTTATCTACGATCTGTGGCAGCGCGGGGCACGGGTACTCCTGCCGCGTTGCCGACCCGGCCAGCCAGGACTCATGGATGTGGCCTGCGTTACCTGTGAGGCTGAACTGGCCGAGGGAATGTATTCCATCATGGAGCCTACCAAGATGTGCGAGGTCGTGGATGTGACCAACGGCATCCTGGCCCCGGACATGGCGCTCATCCCCGGCGTGGCCTTTGACGCCGAGGGCTTTCGTCTTGGTTATGGCGGTGGCTACTACGACCGGCTCCTGGAAGGGCCGCAACTGGGCCGGGCATTCAAGATCGGACTCTGCTTTGAATCTCTCTTCGTAAAAAAGTTGCCGGTGGAAGATTGGGACCGACCTGTCAACGCGGTCTGCACCGAAAACCAGCTGTGGCAGCGCTAACCTGGGAACAATGATCCAGATCGCCTTCATTCCCTTTGCCTTTCCCGGCCTGTCCAATGTCGGGTGTGCTTTTACCTCCCGCCAGGGCGGGGCGAGCATCTATCCCTATTTTGCGGGTAACCTCTCCTATGAGGTGGGCGACGACCCCGAGGCCGTGACCGCCAACCGGGCCTACTTAAAGGAACGTCTGGGATTTTCCGCTCTGGTGGATTGCACCCAAGTGCATGGCGACGCCGTGCTCTTCGACCTGGAAGAGGGGGTACCGCGCGAGGCGGACGGACTGGCCACAGACCGATCCGGCGTAGGGCTGATGATCAAGACCGCAGACTGTCAGCCGATCCTCCTGGCCCACGAAACCGGACGTTTCGTGGCCGGGTTGCATGTGGGCTGGCGCGGCAATGTTATCGATTTTCCCGGCACGGGCGTGCGCCAGCTCTGCGAGCGGTACGACTGCGACCCCTCGGAACTGCTGGCCGTGCGCGGCCCGAGCCTCGGCCCCCAGCAGGCGGAGTTCACCAGCTTTGCAACCGAGTTCGGCAGCGCCTTTACCCGCTATTTCGACCCAGCTTCGCAGACCGCCAATCTCTGGCAACTGACCCACGACCAGCTTCGGGCTGCCGGACTGCGCGAGGAGCGCATCCACGGCATCAATCTGTGTACGCAATCGAACCCGGAAATGTTTTTTTCCTATCGGGGTGAAACGACAACCGGTCGCCAGTCCGGACTCATCTGGATCCAGCCCCACTAGTCCCCACCCTAGACCGAACCCCAAACGGGGGTCCAGGGGCGATAGTCTCCGGCCTGCGGAGCACCCAGGGGAGTATCGGGCTTGCACAAGAGCAGCGCGGCAACCATGCAGGTTGCCGCGCTGCTCTTGTGCGTATCTGGGCGTGGGTTAGGAGCCTTCGGCGGCCAAAGGGGCAAGGCCCCTCTGGACTCCCGTTTAGGGGGTCAGGGCGAGTTTCTTGTTGTCGGGTCGGAGGGTGATTGCTTGGCCGATGACCACGGCCAGGTCGCCTGCGTCGGTGAGCATGGCCTGGGCGTCGGCGAGCTTGGCTTCGGGAACGGCCAGGACCAGGCCGCCCGAGGTCTGGGCATCAAAGGCCAGGGAGAGCTGGATGGGGTCGAGTCCCTCCGGGGCCGCGCACTGGGGAAGGTAGTAGTTGCGGTTGTTGATGCTGCCGCCTGGAAGCAGGCCCATGCTCGCCAGCTCGATGGCCTGGGGCAGCAATGGCAGGGAGTTGAGGGAAATGGTCAGGGTTACGCCGGACGCTCCAGCCAGTTCCAGCAGATGGCCTCCGAGGCCGAAGCCGGTGATGTCCGTGGCTCCGATGAGAGAAAGTTCGTTGATCACCCGCCCGGCATGGTTGTTCAGCCGTCCGCACTGGGCGATAAGCATCTTTTCGAATTTCTCGTGCCCCTGCCACTGCGCCGAAAGCGCGTTGATCAGCACCCCGGTGCCGAGGGGTTTGGTGAGCAAGAGCAGGTCGCCGGGTTTGACGCCCCGGTTGGTGGCCATGCGGGTGGGGTCCACGGAGCCGGATACGGCCAGGCCGTATTTGATGGTGTCGTCCTCCAGGGAGTGACCCCCGGCAGGCACGGCCCCGGCCTCGCGTACGGCGTCCAAGCCGCCATCCAGGATGGCGCGGAGCACCTCCATAGAAAAATCCTTGCAGGGGAAACAAAGAATGTTCATGGCCGCCAGTGGCTTCCCGCCCATGGCGTAGACATCGGACAGGGCGTTGGCCGCAGCAATCCTGCCGAACCCGAAGGGATCGTTCACGATGGGGGTAAAGAAGTCCACGGTCTGGACCAGGGCGTGGCCCTCGGGAAACCGCACCACTGCGGCATCCTCGAAGTCGCCTATCTTTCCCGCTAGGAGTCGGTCGTCATCAAAACCGAGCCCTTTGAGTGCCGTCCCCAGAGCCTCCGGGGGAATCTTGGCAGCTCAACCAGGGGCTTTGACGCGACTGAGCAGATTGATCTTGTCCATGTGTCTCCGTTTCAAAAATTGTCCTGCCCGGCAAGGTAGCAAAGACCTTGAGCTTTGCCCAGAGGTGTTCACTCGCTCATGGACAGGCACCCGGTCAGGCACCGTTTCCGGCACGTATTTTGTAGCTCTTTTCCAAGCCGAGCAAGCGTCGCAAACCACCGCGCGCACAAAAGGGACAGGAGCATGAAAACCTATTGCATCCATTGCAGGAATTTAATTCACACGCTGGACTTCTACGTTGAAACCAAAAAGGGCAGGATTTGCAGCTCTTGTCTGGTGGAGCAGCCAGAGCCTGGCCATGAGATCAAGGAACTCTTCAGAAAGCCGGGAAAGCACAAGGACCCCACCAAAGAAATCACAAAGCAGACCAGCTTTGATCTGCATAGCAATCTGAACTGATCGTTCGGCTGGCATGTAAATTGTAATATCCCTCCGGAGAACGATGAACGTTGACTCCGGAGGGAGACATCATGATCAGGGAACATTGCGAAGTTTGTGGACAGCCCATCAGAAACATTGACTTTTATCTTGCAATCAAGGGCGGGGTCATCTGCCCCACCTGCATGTTGACCCAACGGACCGCCCGGTTCGCCGACCGTCAGGATGCTGACACCGCAGCCCGCTACGCGGACATCCCGGCCAACCAGATGAGCGTTGAGCGGCAATTATTTTTCTAAGCTCCTGACCGACGGAGCCCCAAACGGGTGTCCGGGGGCGATAGCCCTCGGCCTGCGGAGCACCCAGGGGACTATCGGGCAAGAACGCAGTAACGTGCCAACCAATCGTTGGCGCGCTACTGCGTTCTTGCTTGTGTGAGGGTCAGGTGCCTCTGGTCACCCGTTTGGGGCCTAGACGACTTCAAAGCCGGCCTTGGTGATGTTTGCCGTGATCGTGGTCGCGGCTTCGTCCGGGCCGGAATAGGTCACCTTGCCGGTGGCCAGGTCAACGGTCACGTTCTCCACGCCATCCACGGTTTCAACGGCCTTGGTCACGGAGCCCACGCAGTGCTGGCAGCTCATGCCCTTAACTTGTAATTCCTTCATGTCTGTCTCCTTAGGGATTGATTCTTCGCAGTCTGAGCGCGTTGGTCACGACTGTCACCGAACTGAGGGCCATGGCGGTTCCCGCGATCATGGGGCTTAAGCCCGGTCCGCCGAACAGGATCAGCACGCCCGCAGCCACGGGGATGCCGAGAGTGTTGAAGGCGAACGCCCAGAAAAGGTTTTGCTTGATGTTGCGCATGACCGCGCGGCCGAGGCCAAGGGCGGCGGGCAGCTTCTTGAGTCCCGAGCCCATGAGCACCACGTCGCCGGACTCGACCGCCACGTCGATTCCCGAGCCCATGGCGATACCGACATCTGCCAGGGCCAGGGCCGGGGCGTCGTTGATGCCGTCGCCCACCATGGCCACGGTATAGCCCTCGTCCTGCAGCTTCTTTACTTCCGCAGCCTTGTTTTCCGGCAACACGCGAGCCTGGACCTGGTCCACCCCGGCCTGGTCTGCCACGGCACGGGCCGTGGTTTCGTGGTCGCCGGTGAGCATGGCCACGCGGATGCCGCGCGACTTGAGTCTGGCCACCACGTCGGGTGCTTCCTCGCGCAAGGTGTCTGCCACGCCGAGGATTGCCGCGAACTGGCCGTCGACAGCCACAAAGAGGGCGGTCTTGCCCTGGCTGGAAAAAGCCGTAACCCTGGCGGCGGTGTCGTCGTCCACCCCGGTGACGCGCTGTTCGGTCATGAATTCTTCGTTGCCCACCAACACACGCCTGCCATCCACCTCGGCCTGAACACCGCGCCCGAACAAGGCCTCGAAGCTTGCTGGGTTGGTCAGGGTCAGTCCACGTGCTGTCGCCCCCCGGACCACGGCCTGGGCCAGGGGATGTTCGCTGGAGGATTCGGCGGCTCCAGCCAGGGCCAGGACCTCGGTTTCGCTCAAGGGAGCGTGGGCGGGCAGGTGCAGGTCGGTCAATTCCGGGGTGCCGTGGGTCAGGGTGCCGGTCTTGTCGAAGACCACGCAAGTGACGGTACTCAAGGCCTGCAGCGCTTCGCCGCCCTTGACCAGCACGCCGAGCTGGGCACCGCGCCCGGTGCCGACCATGATGGACACGGGCGTGGCCAGGCCCATGGCGCAGGGACAGGCGATGACCAGCACGGCCACGAAGATGCGCAGGGCAAAGGTGAAGGGCTCGCCCGAGAGGTACCAGGCCAGGCCCGAGAGTACGGCCACGGCCATGACCGCAGGCACGAAATAATAGCTGATGGTGTCGGCTAGGTTGGCAATGGGGGCCTTGGTGCCCTGGGCCGTGCGCACCATCTCGATGATCCGGGCCAGGGTGGTCTCGCTGCCCACCTTTTCGGCGCGGATGGTCATTGCGCCGGAGGTGTTCAGGGTGCCGCCTGCCACCTCGTCGCCCGTGGTCTTGGTCACGGGCAGGGGCTCGCCGGTGAGCATGGATTCGTCCACGCTGGAGCGGCCTGAGACCACGATGCCGTCCACGGGGATGCGCTCGCCGGGGCGCACCAGGAGCTGATCGCCGCGTTCCACCTCGTCCAGGGGGATTTCCACTCGCTCGCCGTCGCGGATCAGGATGGCCGTGTCTGGGGTCAGGCGCATGAGGGCGCGGATGGCGTCCGAGGTCTTGAGCTTGGCTGCGGCCTCGAAATACTTGCCCAGGGAGATGAGCGCGATGAGCACGGCGGCGGATTCGTAGTAGAGGTCCATGGCCCGGAGCATAGGTGCATTACCGAGCCAGATTTCCACGGTGTTCCACAGGGAATAGAGGAAGGCCGCGCCGGTACCCACGGCCACCAGGGAGTCCATGTTTGGCACGCGCCGGACCAGGGCCGGGAAGCCGCGCAGGTAAAAGAAACGGCCCGAATAGATGACCGGCAGGGTCAGGGCCAGCTGGAGCAGGGCAAAGTTGAGCGGGTGGGTCTGGGGGCTGATGATGGCTGGCAGGGTCAGGCCTGCCATGTGTCCCATGGAGATGACCAGCAGGGGTAGGGCAAAGGCAAAGGCTGGGATCAGGCGGCGCTTCTGGTAGGTCAGGGCGTCGAGGGTTTCCTGGCGGCGGGCATCGAAGTCCGTGGCCCCGGCCCCGGATTCGGCCTCAAACTCCGCCTCGAACCCCAGGTCCTTGATGGACCGGGCCACGCTCTCGGGAGAGAGCAGGTCTGGGTCAAAGGAGAGGTCCATGGATTCGTCGGCTAGGCTGACGCTGACCTTTTCCACGCCCTTGGTCCCGCCCAATACGCGTTGGATTCGCGAGGAACAGGAAGCACAGTGCATGCCCCGGATGCGGGCCTTGGTTCGGATGGTATCGCTCATGATGACCTCTACTGTAACAAATGGACAGTCAAGAGGATAGTCACGCAGGCGAAAGATGCAAGGGATCAGATGACGGTCAAAAGCTCTCGAGTCGGCACGGTTTGGGGATCGGCCTGACGGGCTTGGGTCTGATAGGAGTTCGTGCCGCGTCGGCGGACGAGGGTCGAGGTTTCGGGTTCAACATTCTGCCGAGTGAGGGAGGATGTAACCAGTGAGGCATTCGCAG
>JAHJKV010000121.1 GCA_018822065.1 Pseudomonadota bacterium | reverse complement strand
CTCAACCGCTTCGACGGCCAAACCACCCTCCCCACCCTGGAAGGCCTCCCCCTCCTCGGCACCACCATCCCCGCCCTGCCCGGCTTGCTGGAACGGCAACTGACCAGCGCGACCGTACTCGGCCTGCCGGAACAGGATGAGGTGGACAGGCTGGTGGCACAAGTGCTGAACAGACTGGGCTGAAAGACCAGTCACGTTGGCGCATTCACCTGTTGAAACGCCACGAAAAAGGCCGTCCATTTGGACGGCCTTTTACATTCGATGGTGGGCTCGGCAGGATTCGAACCTGCGACCTTTCGGTTCGTAGCCGAATGCTCTATCCAGCTGAGCCACGAGCCCACGGGAGGAGTTTGTTTATGTGGTTCTGGGCCGGGTGTCAAGAGCTGGGTTTACATTTTTCTCCATTTTCGCCCCAAGGCCCGGCCCGGCACACTTCCCGCCCAGCTCCGCATAGCGGAAGCAATCCCTGGCATGGTCGTTCACCAGTCCGCAGGCCTGCAACAGGGCGTAGATGATGGTCGTTCCCACGAAATTCATGCCCCGTTTCTTCAGCTCCTTGGCAATGGCGTCCGAGAGCGGCGTGCTCGCGGGGATATCCGCCAGGGTCGTCACGCCCGATTGCTGCGGCGTGTCGTCCACCCAGGCCCAGAGCCAGGGGGAGAAGCCGCCGAACTCCTGCTGCATGTCCAGAAACACCCGCGCGTTCTTCACTGCCGAGCGGACCTTGAGCCTATTTCGCACAATGCCGGGGTTTTCGAGCAGCGCGGCGATGTTGCCTTCGTCATATTCGGCCACTCTGGCCGGGTCGAACCCGTCGAAGGCGGCGCGGTAGTTCTCGCGCTTGTTCAGGATGGTCTCCCAGGCCAGCCCGGCCTGCGCTCCCTGGAGCACGATGGCCTCGAACAGGCGGTGCTCGTCGCGCTGGGGCACGCCCCATTCGGTGTCATGGTAGGCAACGTAGGCCTCCTTGGCGAGGGGGACCCAGGCGCAACGGGGGATCGGTTTGTTCTTCATGATCCAAACATAGCGGCTGGGGCAGCGGCGCACAACTGAAAACCAACGCAAGGGAGTGCTCACACCGCTGCCTTATCCCCAGAGCTGCCGGTGCTCTGCACCTTTCGGCAAACCCCAGGCCCGCCAAGGGTTTGCCGAAAGGCTTTCCGGGGGAAAAAGACTTTGACTCGAAATGACGAATGACCTATGTTCGCCCTCAGTTTTCCGGCACTATCCCCACCGAAATCACTATTCGAGGATCCAACACGCATGTACACGCTTCAGACCCTTCCCGGTGACGATGTCAGGCAGATTATGTGGCGCTTTGCCGAGCGTTTTGACCTGCAGATGGTTGTCCAGTCATCTCGTTCCATCGCCCGTACCACCGTGGCCTCTCTGGTCGCCCAGGGCGCGCGCAATTCCCATGAATGGACCGACCTGAAGCAGGAGCTTCTGGACGCCTTTGACGCCTCCGGCCTGACCGCGCTCTATATGAATACCTCCCAGGGTGGATTTATGGACGGGCCCAAGAACCTGGCGCTGTCCCTGGCCGCCTTCGAGTTGTCCTGGGTGGACGGCGGCGCTGCCACCAGCTCGCTCGCCTCGAACCTGGCCCTGGCCCCCAGCCATGAGAAAGGCACGCCGGAACAGCGCGACTACTACATGTCCCGCGCGGTTCCGCCCCAGCCCGGCGAAGACCGGACCATCTGGCGCGGCGCCTTCGCCCTGACCGAACCCCTGCCCTACGTCGGTGTGGACACTGGCGTTCTCGTGGGCAAGGTCAAGGTCAAGGACTGGAAGGACGGCGAGGAGCCCATGCTCCAGGTCGAAAAACGGGGTCGGTTCATCACCAACATGGACTTCGCCTATTTCGTCACCGCTGCTGTGGATTCTACGGACGAGCGCATCAAGGGCTCCTGCATGATCACCCTGGAGGAAGGGGACGAAGGCAGCTTCGACCGTGGCGCGCCCACCATGAAGATGTGCCACCAGCTCTCCTCCACCCGCGACCCGATCATCAATGTCACGGTTCCGGCCAGCCGCATCATCGGCGGCTACACCGTCGTGGACGGCCAGATCGTTCCCAATTTCACCCATGGCGAGATCATCGGCTCGGTCTTCCATCGCACCCGCATCCCGGTGGGTCTGATGACCACGGCCAAGCTGCTCTCCGCGGTCGAGCCAGTCATCCGCTACCATCGCACACGATTCCGCGGCGGCGATGCCTCCAACCCCGGCAGCCCCAAGTTCGAACAGGGCATCCAGCAGAAAGAGGACGCCCAGCAGCGGCTCATCGACATCTGGGCCATCGGCGAGGCCGGTGCCTCCATGGGCTTCACCGCCGCCCGAGAGGCTGACACCTTTGACCCCATCGAGCGCGAGAAGGAATCCTTCCTGGCCGAACAGGGCTGCACCAGCGCCCGCAAGCAGTTTGCCATGATCCGCAAGAAGGACGCGGAGACCATGGAGTACATCGACCTCCTGTTCGACACAGGTCGCGACGAAACCCGCTTTGCCGCCCTGGACGCCGACGTGCTGGTCAAATTCTCCTATCTCGACAAGCTCCTCGGCGTGATCATCCCGACCACCAAGCTCTGGAACACGGGCGTGGGCGCGATCTTCCTGCGCGAGGCTATCAGTCTGGTGGGTGGCTACGGCATCACCGAGGACTGCCCCGGCTTCCTGATGAACAAGTGGGCCGACTCCCAGCTGGAGGCCACCTACGAGGGTCCCGAGGCAGTGCAGCGCATGCACCTGACCATCACCCAGGCCGACCCGGTCTTCCTGCACCTCTTGGGAAAATATGCCGACGACATGGCCGCTTCCGACGCCCCCGGCTCGGACGGTCTGGCCGCGGGCATCCGCATGTGGCTCACCGCCATGACCTATCTCTCCGAGAATACGGATGCCGATGGCAACAAGCTCTACCACCGCAAACGCCAGGGCGTGACCTTCCCCATGGCCGATGCCGTGGGCTGGCTGCTCGCCTCCTACTACCTGTTCAAGGACGTGGCCGAGCTGCAGGAAAAGGGTGGCATGAACCCGACCGTGGCCGAAGGACTGGAAGGGTTGTCCGGCTTCTACGCCGATCTGGCCCAGGTCATGGCCGCCCGGGCCGTAGGCGAGGTTGGCCGCATCCTGAGCGAGCTGGTCTATGGCTTCAACTCCGGGGCCGACGTCTCCGCCTTTGCCGCCCTGCGTGCCGAGGCCGACGCCAAGCTGGCCGGGGTGCGTCTGGCCAAGGACCGTGCCGGTCAGGCCCTGACCCAGGTGATGATCCCCGAGGCTCTCGACTATCCCATGTAAATGGGCCCCAAAAACGGGACACAAAACCATACTCGAGCAATCATGAGCGACCAGCAGCCTGAAGTCGAACGCATGTCCATGGAAGCCGACATCGTCTGTGTCGGCTACGGCCCGGCCACTGCCGGATTTCTGACCACGCTGGGCCGCGCCCTGATGAACGAGGACGGCACGCCCATCGCCGACTCGGCCAGCATGCCCGGCATGCCGCCGCAGGTGATCTGCTACGAGCGGGCCGACGACATCGGCTTCGGCGTGTCCGGCATCGTCACCAAGGGACGCGGCATTCGCCAGAGCTTTCCCGACCTCGACCTCTCCCAGGTGCCCATGGCCTGCGAGGTGACCGAGGAAAAGATCGCCTATCTCTATGACCCCTACGGGGCCTCGCGCAAATCCATGGGCATGAAGCTCATGGAAACCGCGCTTTTGCCCTTCAAAAAGGGAGAGACCCTCTCGGCGGAACTGCCCTACATTCCGCCATTTTTGAAAAAGCACCCTGGCATGCTGCTCTCCATGGGCCAGTTCATGCAGTGGACCGGCGCCGAAGTCATGAGCCAGGGGCTTATCCAGATCTGGCCCGGCACCCCGGTGGCTGAACCGCTTATCGAGGGCACCCGGGTCGCGGGCGTTCGCCTGGCGGACCAGGGCGTGAAGAAAACCGGCGAGCCGGACACAGGCTTCATGCCCGGTATGGACATGAAAGCGAGACTCACCGTGGTCGGCGACGGCCCGGTCGGTCCCATAGGACGCAAGCTCGACCAGGAATTTGGCCTGCCGCGCGGCAAGCACCAGCGGGAATGGGCCGTGGGCATGAAGATGGTGGTCAACCTGCCCGAGGGGTGCACCCTCAAGCCCGGCACCGTGCTCCACACCATCGGCTTCCCTGAGCCAGAGATTTTCGGTTTCCTCTATGTCTACCCGGACAACATGGCCAGCCTGGGCATCTTCGTGCCCTCCTGGTTCGACTGCCCGGTTCGCACCTCCTACCGCTACCTCCAGCACTGGATGCAGCACCCCTACATCTGGCAGCACGTCAAGGGCGGCACCATGCGCTCCTGGGGGGCAAAGAGCCTGCAGGAATCGGGACGGCGCGGCGAACCCCATCTGGTCGGCGACGGCTGGGCGCGGATCGGCGAGGGCTCCGGCACCACCAACGTGCTCACCGGCTCCGGCGTGGACGAGGCCTGGACCTCGGGCGTGCAGCTCGGACAGGCCGTCATCGGGCTGCTGCGCGAGGGCAAGAATTTCACCAAAGACAACCTCGAGGCCTCCTATGTGACCACCCGCCGGGCCTCCTGGCTGGAGGAAGAGGCCAGGATCGCCGAAAAATCACGCGATGGATTCACGAAAGGCACCTTCCGGGGCCTCATCGGCATGGCCCTCTCGGGCCTGACCAAGGGTGCCCTGAACCTGCCCGGCGACCCCAAGCGGCCCCACGAGCGCATCCTCACCCTGGAGGAATACTATCAGGGCAAGATCAGCGGTGCGCGCATCGCCGAAATCAAGAAGGCCACCAAGCCCAACGGACAGACCATGCACGACGCGCTCATGGACGAACTCGGTTGGCCGGTAATCAACTATGACGGCAGCCTCCTCGTCTCCCACCAGGACGCGCTGCTCCTGGGCGGCAAGGTGCAGGCCAACCATGGCTATGCCGACCACGTACTCTTCGCTGACGCCAAGAAGTGCTCGGTCTGCCACTCGCCCGTCTGCGCCGAGGTCTGCTCCGGTCAGGCCATTACCGTAAACCCGGACGGCCCGGTGCCCCTTTTTGACCGAGAAAAATGCGTGCACTGCGGTGCCTGCATGTGGAACTGCACCCAGGCGCATCCCAAGGATGCCGAGAAAACCAACGTCGAGTTTGTCGCGGGGTCTGGCGGGTTGCATTCGGCTGAAAATTGATTGATTTTTAGTGCCTCCGGCGGCCAAAGGGCAAAGCCCTTTGGAATCCCATTGTGCTTCGCGAACTCTGAGCGTGGCACCGGAGACAAAAGGAGACATAACCATGAGTTATCACATCGTCGTGTGCGGCAGCATCGTGCCGGACCCGTTGCAGGTGCTGGAGCCCATCGTGGGTCCGACCGGGCCTGCGCTGAAGAATGAAATGATGTTGCCAGCTGTCCTCGACCCCTGGGCAGGACATGCCCTGTTCGAAGCGGCCAACCTGGCGAAGAACGTGCCCAACAGCAAGGTCTGGCTGGTGGCCCTGGGCCCCAAGGCAAAGCTACAACAGGTCATGATGTCCGTGGCCCAGAAGGCGCTCTTTACCCTGGTGGCTGCGGACGGCCCCGCCTCCGGGTTTGTGGACGCCTTTGACACCGCCGCTGCTCTGACCACGGCCATCGAGGGCATCGCCGACCTGGACCGAGACAAGATGCTGCTCTTCGGCGGCTGGCAGTCCGCCTCGCGCGGCACGGGCGCGACCATCCAGATGGTCGGCGAACGGCTCGGCATCGTGAACCAGTTCCAGGGCGTGGACAAGCTGACCGTAAACGCGGATGGGTCCATGGACATCCTGGAGCGCATCGAGGGCGGCAGCTACCTGACCAGCAGGCTCTCCTCGGCTCCCGCTGCCATGGGCTGGGCCACGGGCGAACTGCCCGAGCCCCCGAACAACCCCCAGGTGGGCATGATGAACATGAAGAGCATCATGCCGGCCCTGCAGCAGGCCAAACCGGCCCAGCTGACTGGCGCGGGCTTCAAGGTAGAGAACGTGGCGCAGCCCAAGGTCATGCGCCAGACCCGCATCGAAAAAGACATGTCCACCGACGCGATCGCCCAGGAGATCGTCGCCTGGATCAAGGGATAAGGGGGAAGCCATGAGCGTATTGTTTATTGCAACCGTGGACAACGGCACCCTGCCCAAGGCCTCCTTGGAGGCGCTCACCGCTGCCACATCCCTGGCCACCGGCCTGGGGACCGGCCTGATCGTCGGCTTGGTGGGCGCGGAAGTTTCCGCCGCTGCCAACGCCATCGCAGGCTGCGGCGCGGAGAAGATGCTCGGCGTGGCGGGCGCGG
>JAHJKV010000120.1 GCA_018822065.1 Pseudomonadota bacterium | reverse complement strand
TGCCCCGGGAACCACTGAAAAAATCGTCCGTTTGAATATCAAAAAAAGAGCGGCCCCTTCCATTGGAAAGGGCCGCTCTGTGCGTGTTTGGTTGGGTTTGCTACTGCAGCAGGTCGCCGCGAACAATCCTGATGGCATTGTTTTCGTCGGCTGAGGTGTATACCTGAGCCTGGAAGGCCATGTTCAGCTCACGTCTGCCAATTTCTCCGGCAGTCTGCATCCAGGAGTCTCTTTCCTCTTCCCAGGTGCTCTCCGCCGGTTCGATGCGTTCCTTGGCTTTGGCTACCACATACCCATCTGGAACCTGGTAGGGGGCGGGCAGCCATTGCCCAGGTTCCACGGTGAAGGCGTCCGTAAGGATACGCTGATTGATACCGGGGATGGGGATGGGGCCGCTCCGGGTGAAAAGTTCAGATGCGGCCAGGTTCATGTCCTTGACTGTCCCGGTGAGGACGGTTTGGGCATCGAGGGCTGCGAGTTTTGCAGCTTCCTGGAGCATGAGCTTGGCCTGGATTTCACCCCGCACATCTTCGATTGGCAGGGTCATGGACGGCAGATTCTGGGTTTTGACCGCCAGGATGTATCCGTCATTGACCAGCACCGGGACCGTGGTGGGGTCGCCGGGCAACATGGCGAACAGGCTGGTCACCGTTTCTTCGGCCATGGGGAAGGTCTGCTTGAACTCGACATCCGTGAGGGGCTTGGTGGTCATGAGGGGCAGGCCCAGGAGCTCTGCAGCTCCGGCGAGGTCTTTGCCCTGACTGATGGCAGCGATGGCCTCTTCGACCGTGTCATCCAATCGTTTGGAGCCCTTTTCTTCGGCTAGGCGTTGCACTATGAGTGGGCGGGATTCGTCCAGAGTCAGGGGTCGTGCCTCTTCAATGGTCTTCAGGGTCACTATGGTCAGTCCGTCGATGGTGGGGATGAACTGGCTGATGCCGCCCACCTCCAGTCCGTTCAGGGCAGTAGCAACAGCATCCGGCAGGGTGCTCATGTCCGCAACCTTGAGTGCACCTGCGGTCATGTCGCCGGGGCGAGCATAGGCCTTGGCAGTCTCTTCGAAGGTCGCTCCCGCAGCAATTTTTTCGAGGATGGTCTTTGCCTTGACCGTAGCCGCATCCACGCTTTCCTGCGTCGGGGTTTCGCCCACGGGGATCACGATTTCACCGTAGGTTGCCGTGCGGGGTTTGTTCAGGGTCGGAGCAAACGCCTCAGAGTAGGATTCGATTTCCTCCTCGGTTACTTCAGAGGCATCGGCCAGGGCGGAAGGGCTGAAGGAGATGTAATCGAAAACTGCCCGTTCCGGCTGCAGATAGAGGAAGTTGTTCTCTTCGTAGTACTTTTGAACAGCAGCAGGTTCGATTATGACCCGGCTCAGATAGTCGGCGGTGGAGATCAGGGTATATTCAATTGAAGTCTGCTCGTTTTGCCAAGTAAAGATGGACCGAACCTCGGCTTCGGAGGGATAGGCTGGCAGAGAGAGGAAGCGCGCCATCTTGGCCTTGAGTAGTTCGTCCCTGGTCTGGGTCTCGAAGTTCTCTGGTGCACCCACGGCAGCTTTGTATTTGGATTTGTCAAACGCTCCATCGGTCATGAAGGCCGGGATATTGCGGATATAGGCCCGCAGTTCCGCGTCCGGCACTACAATGCCATTCGCCTCGGTCATTTGGCGGATGAGTTCGTTTCTGGCCATGGTTCCGAGCACGCCCTGTCTGGTCTCGACGCTACGGTCTTCCTGGGCATTGAGCAGACGCTCAAAGTCGGCCACAGTGATGGGCTGGTCGTTGACATATGCCATGACCGTATCGCCGCCGCCACCGGGATTGGCAAAAGCAAAGATGAAGGCCAAAATGATGATGGCGAAGATGATCTTGATGCCCCAGCTTTGGGCGTTGTCCCGCAGTATGTCCAGCATTTCCGTCGGTCCTTGTGTTATGGTTGGCGAGAGGCGCAAAGGGCGGGGATTATGCCTGTTGGCCCCGCACATAATTCAATAGTCCGCCTGCCTTGATAATCTCCAGTTCCTTTTCCGTCAAATCATTGGTCACATCGATGCGCCGACCGTTGGCTGTGGTGATCGCCGCGGTCTGTCCGGCGGGGATGGCCGAGGCCAGGATGGTCAGACTGTCCCCTTCGGCTAGTTTGTCGTAGTCGGCGGGGTTGACCAATAGCAAGGGCAGGATGCCGAAATTGACCAGGTTGGCCCGATGGATGCGGGCTAGGCTCTTGACGATCACGGCCTTGACGCCAAGGTGGCGGGGACCGAGGGCGGCATGTTCACGGCTGGAACCCTGGCCGTAGTTTTCACCACCGAGGATGACTCCCTGGCCTTCCTTCTTGATCCGGGCCACGAACCCTTCATCCACCCGGGAGAAGATGTACTCGGAGATGGCTGGAATGTTGGAGCGCAGGGCGGTGATCTGGGCACCGGCGGGCAGGATGTGGTCCGTGGTGATGTTGTCCTCAACCTTGAGCAGCACCTTGACCGCAAAGGAGTCAGGCATGGCTTCGAATTTGGACAAGGGCACGATGTTCGGACCCATGAGCACCGTCACGTCCGCGCCGTCGGCGGGCGGGAAGATGAAGAGGTCGCGGATGGAGGGCGCGGACTGCGGCAGTTCCACCCGAGCAGGAGCCTCGCCCCATTGGGCGGGGTCGGTAAACTCACCGGCTAGGGCCAGGTTCACGGCGGTCTGGGCCGAAGCGAGGTAGACCTGGCCGTCCTGGGTGCCGCTGCGGCCCTCGAAGTTGCGGTTGAAGGTCCGCACGGACACGCCCGCAGAGGTGGGCGAGCCACCCATGCCGATGCAGGGGCCGCAGGTGCATTCAAGCAGCCGCGCGCCAGCGTCCAGCATGGGTTCGATAAGATTTTCCCGGGCCAGCATCTTGACCACTTGCTTGGAGCCGGGGGAGATGAGCAGGTCGGTTTCCGCGTGGGTCTTCTTGCCATTAAGTGCCAGGGCCGTGGTCTTCAGGTCGGCGTAGGAGGAGTTGGTGCAGGAGCCGATGGCTGCCTGATCTACCTTGAGCCCGGCCAATTCGCGCACTGTGCAGACGCGGTCGGGCATGTGCGGCTGGGCCACCAGGGGTTCGAGGGCGGACAAGTCGATCTCGACCACCTCGTCATACTCGGCGTCGGTGTTGGGCAGAAGCTCGACCCATTCGTCCTCGCGGCCCATGCAGGCAAAGAACCTGCGGGTCTGCTCGTCCGAGGGGAAGATGGAGGTGGTGGCCCCCAGTTCGGCACCCATGTTGGTGATGGTGGCGCGTTCGGGCACGGTCAGGGTTTGAACGCCAGGTCCGGCGAATTCAAAGACCTTGCCCACTCCGCCCTTGACCGTGAGCATGCCCAGGAGCTTGAGGATGACATCCTTGCCAGCGGCCCAGCCCTTCAGGCGGCCCGTGAGATTCACCTTGACCACCTTGGGCATGGAGATGAAATAGGCCTCGCCAGCCATGGCCAGGGCCACGGAGAGGCCGCCAGCGCCCATGGCCAGGGAGCCGACGCCACCCGCAGTCGGGGTGTGGGAGTCGGAGCCGATGAGGGTCTTGCCGGGTCGGGCGAAATTTTCCAGGTGCAGCTGGTGGCAGATTCCGGTTCCAGCCGGGGAGAACACGATGCCGTACTTGGCGGCCATGGTGCGCAGATAGCGGTGGTCATCCGGGTTGCGGAAGCCCATCTGCAGGGTGTTGTGGTCCACGTAGGACACGGAAAGTTCGGTCTTGACCCGCGGCAGGCCAATGGCCTCGAATTGCAGGCAGGCCATGGTTCCCGTGGCGTCCTGGGTAAGGGTCTGGTCTATTTTGAGGGCGATCTCGGCTCCAGGAACCATGTCGCCGGAGATGAGGTGGTCAGCGATGATCTTGCGGGTGATGTTCTGGCCCATGAGCTCTCCTTTCTGCTGGGGCGTAGGTGGAATGGGGAATTAGAAAACGAACCCTTTGGCGGAACTGTCCTGAACAGGGGCGGCGTCTTCAAGGTATCCGAGCCGGAGCCGACGGATTTTCTTCTCCAGGATGTCGATCTCAACCCGAATGCGGAGTTGATCCTGCTGGAGCGTGAATATCTCCTTGGCGAAGGCGATGTGTTTTTCCATGTCTTCCCTGGAGCGGAAGTCTTTCTCTTCGGCAGCACAGCGTTCCAGTTCCAGCTTGAATCCTTCGATTTCAGCCTGGATCTCGACGATGCGCTCCTCCACCTGGAGGTCTTCAGATTTTGATGCGTCGGCGTTTGG
>JAHJKV010000011.1 GCA_018822065.1 Pseudomonadota bacterium | reverse complement strand
CTTCGTCAGCACCGCCCTCGGTTCCAGCCGTGGGTTGATGACCATTTTGAACGACATCCTCGACCTGTCCATCATCGAGTCCGGAAAGATGGAATTTCAGATGGAGGAGTTCGAGGTGCCCTCCTTTGTGGATGATGCGGTCAAGGTGTTTCGGCATCAGGCAGAGATCAAGGGAATTGCCCTCAAGTCCTATGTCCATCCCGGCACCCCTCGGTGGGTGGTAGGCGACCGAGGCAGGCTGCGCCAGGTGCTTTTCAACCTGGTGGGCAACGCCGCCAAGTTCACCCCCAAGGGCGAGGTCCGGGTGGAGGTCTACCCCCTGCCGACCGTGGAGAAGAACCGGCCCAGACTGCTCTTTTCCGTTCAGGATACCGGCATAGGCATTGCCGAGGAAAACCTGGATCGAGTCTTTGAGTCCTTCACCCAGGTGGACGGTTCCTTTACTCGTGATTTCCAGGGCACCGGGCTGGGGCTTGGCATTGTCAAACGACTGATCGAGCTCATGGACGGACACGTGGAGATCGGCAGCCAGTATGGGGTGGGGACCATGGTTCATGTCTGTCTTCCCCTGGGTGCGGTGGCCAACTCCTCGAAACACGAGGGCGAATCGCTGATGATCCGGCGTTTCTCGCCCAAGACCAGGGTGCTGGTGGTGGAGGACAGTCGGGCCAACCTGATCATGGTGCGCCGGTTCCTCGAAAAGCTCGGCATAGAGGTTGAGTCTGCCGAGAATGGCCGTGAAGCTCTGGATACACTGGCCCGTTCCGCCCCGTTCGATTGCATCCTGATGGACATCCAGATGCCGGTCATGGACGGCATGGAAACCACCCGACGCATCCGGACTGGCGAGAATGGCGCCACAGACAGCGGCGTGCCCATCGTGGCCCTCACGGCCCACGCCATGAAGGGTGACCGGGAAATGTTCCTGGGGGCTGGCATGGATTCCTACCTTTCCAAACCTGTTGAAATCGTGGACCTCGCCAATCTGCTTTCCACGGTGCTCTCCTCAGACCGTGCCGACGAAGGTCACCCTCTGCCTTGACAAAAAACGAGGGGCGGAGGATAGATATGGAAGCGGTAGAGGTGAACGCCCTGCCAGGGCCCCCGCAGTACACGATGCGAGAGAGTATATATGGTCAAGACCAATATCCTGCTTGAATCCGGAACCAACGAACTCGAGATCGTTGAGTTCTACATGGACGAAATGCCCCGCGAGGACGGCTCCGAGTCCCATCGCAGCTATTTCGGAATCAACGTTGCCAAAGTTCTCGAGATTATCCGAAATCCAAAGCTGACAGACCTGCCTGAAATTTCTTCTCCGGCAGTGCTTGGCGCGTTCAACCTGCGCGACCGCATCATCCCCCTGGTCGATCTCGGCCTGTGGCTGAAGAAGTCCATCGTCAAAAAGGCCATGCCCAAGGTCATTGTCACGGAGTTCAATAAGATCACCACCGCCTTTTCCGTCTCCGGTGTGACCCGTATCCACCGGATCAGCTGGGAGGAAGTGGAGGCACCCTCGAACTACGTGGCCTCACTGGCTGCCTATTCCATAACCGGAGTGGTGCGACTCGAAAATCGTATCATCTATATCCTGGACATGGAAAAGATTGTGGCCGATTTGAACCCCGGCATCATGGACACCAGTCCGGTAGAAGGCCGCCACAAGGATGCGGTCAAGGATAAGCATCTGGTGGCCCTTTTGTGCGACGACTCCTCCATGGCCCGGAACACCATGAAGACCCTGCTGGAAGAAGCGGGCTTCAAGGTTCACGCCTTTACCAACGGGCGCGGCTCCTGGGACCAGCTTGTGGAATGGAAGGAACTGGCCAAGGAGTATGACAAATCCATCACCCAGTTCGTGGATGTGGTGGTCTCGGACATCGAGATGCCGGTCATGGACGGTCACAACCTGACCCGGCGCATTAAGGAAGACCTCATGCTGCGGGAGTTGCCCGTGATCCTGTGCTCTTCCATCATTACCGATGCCTTGCGCCACAAGGGAGAGACCGTGGGCGCAAACGATCAGGTCTCCAAGGTGGACATGAACCTGTTGGTGGAACACATCCTCAAGGCTTTGGAAACCAACGCTCAGGAGTGACTTTCAAATTTCGAAAAAAAGAAAAGGCCTGCATTGATGCGGGCCTTTTCTTTTCGGGTTCACCACAGGGGCACACACTTCAGTATTCCTGACGCATAGAATGAAATATTTTATGATTCAACTCTATTCCGACCTTCCTTTTTGGCCCTATATAATGCTTTATCTGCTCTGCGCATCAGATCTCGGGCATCTGTTGCGTCCATAGTACTCTCAGCGACACCGATGCTCACGGTGATGGATACATCTCCGTGTATGGTCGGGACAGCAACGCTCGCGATTTCATGACGCAATCGTTCTGCCACCTGTAAGGCATCCGGTAACCGGGTGTCGGGCAGAAGCACAGCAAACTCCTCTCCACCGATTCGTCCGATCTCGTCAACTTCACGCAAGATGTTTTCACATGCTTTTGTCGCTCCCATAAGGACGAGGTCGCCAATATCATGGCCATAACGGTCATTTACCAGTTTGAAATGATCCAAATCGAGCATTAAAAATGAAAGAGTATGACCATATCGCATGGCTCGTTTGAATTCACGGTCCAAGTTTTCCAGAAATCGACGTCTATTGGGAATGCCGGTCAAGCAGTCGGTACTTGCCAGGCGATCAAGATTATTTTCTAGTCGTACGCGTTCGGTCACATCATTGTAGATGGTAACGATTTCTCCGCTTGGGAGCTTGTAGACGTAGTTTTCCCTCCAGCCATTAATGCGTTGATCTTTGTACTCAGTCGCGGGGAAACGTTCAGCAATTCCCGTTTGAAAAACTCTTTGGAATACGTTAAAAAGTCCGAAGTCCTCAAGGGCCGGGAAAATTTGTCGAACTTCACGTCCCAAGATTTCCTCGCGAGAGATGTTTTCAATCCGTTCTCCTGCCGAGTTGAATTCCACAAACTGGAAACCTTGGCCATCGTCCAGGGGGGCAAGCACAGCGACTCCGCTGTCCATATTCTCAAACATTTCAGTGTATCGGGTAATATTTTCTTTGAGCGTATGATTCAAGTCCTGCAATTCGATGGTGCGTTCCCGAACATGGCCTTCCAACTCCTTGCTGTGAAGATGAATGCGCAAATTCCAGGATGCAAGGAAATATCCAGCAAAAGATCCAACTAACCCGGGGATAATGAATCCACTTGGTTCTATCGTAATGCCAATAAATGCTTTTTGGATAGTGCTGAGCAGAATGAGAATCGCTGCTCCACATAAAGTTCCAGCAAAGGGCACAAAAGAATTGAATGTGAATTTGAACATGAGCTTGTCGCTTTTGAAAAAAGGTCTTTGTATCAGGTTCAACAGACTACAATCAATGATCATAAGGGTCAAGGACAGGGCTGACAGTAGGAGTATACGTAAATGTGGACCTGATGGGCCATAATGAAAGGAGCATCAGTCCAGGGCGTACTTTGTCAAACAAGCGGTGTACCCTGGACACGGATGCCCTTGTGTATGGCGTTGAGTCGCCTTACAGCGAAGCGACAAAACTGGAAGGATAGGCGGTCTGGAGACGGGCCAGGGCTTGGTCTGCCTGGGTCTTGTTTGCAAAGGGACCAGCCTTGACCAGATGCAGCACGCGTCCGCCAGCGCCCTTTGTTTCGATCCGCGTCCCGGCGAAACCGTTGCGGATCAATGCATTGCGAACCTCGGCCGCATTGGCCTGCTGGGAATAGGCGCCCACCTGCACATAAAAGCT
>JAHJKV010000119.1 GCA_018822065.1 Pseudomonadota bacterium | reverse complement strand
GCCCACAAGCTGACCGTGCTCATCCGCCTTGCTTTTGGTGTGGACTATCCCCTGGACGACCTGCCCATCGAGGGTATCACCAAGGTCACGCCCCAGGACATCGCCTATGCCCGTGAATTCGGCTACCGCATCAAGCTCATCGCCCAGGCCAGCGCCGTGAACGGACACATCGAGGCGGGAGTGTTCCCGGCCTTTGTCAAACACACCTTCCTGCTGGCCCGGGTGGGCGGCAACTACAATGCCATCCGACTGGTGGGCAACGCGGTGGGGCCGGTCATGCTCCACGGCCAGGGCGCGGGCGACCTGCCCACAGGCTCCGCCGTGCTGGCGGACATCATGGCCCTTGTCCGTAACCCGGCCACCCCGGACAACACCGGATTCCGCAACGAACCGCTCCAGCGCGCCTCCATCCTGCCATCGGACGAGGTCACGGGCAGGCACTACCTGCGGACCAAAGTGGCGGACCGCCCCGGCGTCATGGCTGCGGTCAGCCGGTGCATGGCAGACCACGAGGTCTCCATCGCCCAGGCCGTGCAGAAGGGCGAACATGAAGACGGCAGCGTGGATGTGGTTTTCCTGACCCACGACGCCAACGCCGTGAGCATGCAACGGGTCATCGCCGAGATCAACGCCATGGACTTCATGACCGAACCTATCGTGCACTACAGGATACTCTAGCGTGAAAATACTCTTTCTCATCGCCGACGGCATGGGCGACTGGCCCCTGGAACAACTGGATGGCCGGACCTGCCTGGAAGCGGCTGAGACACCGCATATGGACGAACTGGCTGCCTCGGGGATGGTGGGGCGTATCCACACCATCCCCGAGGGCATGCCCCCCGGCTCGGACACGGCCAATATGTCCCTGCTCGGCTTTGACCCAGCTACCTACCACACAGGACGCGGCCCCATCGAGGCGGCGGCCCAAGGGCTGAAACTCAACGCCGACGACCTGGTCTGGCGGCTCAACCTGGTGAACCTCACGGCCATGGACCTGGACGGCAAGATGCTCGACTACTCCGCCGGCCACATTACCACCGAGCAGAGCACCCCGCTCATCGAACGGTTGCAGGAACGCCTGGGCGACGACACCTTTCGTTTCGTGCCCGGCGTCCAATACCGCCACCTGCTCATCCAAAAACACGGAGCCAAGAGCGACGAGGCCAAACTTTCCATCAACCCACCTCACGACATAACGGACAAATCCATCCGGCCCGACCTGTCCGTCTACTCCAAATCTCCCCTGCTCTGGGACCTGATCCACGAAGGCGCGTCCATCCTCTCTGGCGGCTGGAACGAGACCCGTGCTCGGGCCATCTGGCCCTGGGGCCAGGGCAGCCCCCTGACCCTGCCCAGCTTCAAAAAAACCTACGGCCTCAAGGGTGCGGTCATCTCCGCCGTGGACCTGATCAAGGGCCTGGGCAATGCCGCAGGCATGAAGGTCATCGACATCCCCGGTGCCACCGGCCTGCTCGACACCAACTACCAGGGCAAGGTGGATGCGGCCCTGGAATTCCTGAAGCGCGGCGACTTCGTCTTCGTGCACCTGGAAGGACCGGATGAGTGCGGCCATGGCGGCGACATCACGGGCAAGATAGAGGCCATCGCCCGCTTCGACGCCCAGGTGGTCGGCCCCCTGCGCAAGGCTCTGGCTGGCAAGCCCTGCGCCTGGCTCGGCGCCTGCGACCACTTCACGCCCATTGTCGAAAAGACCCACACCATCGACCCGGTACCCTTCTTCCTGAACGCTCCCGGCCTCGCCCCCTCGGGCGTTTCAGAGTTCTCAGAAAAAACCGCCCAAGCCACAGGTCTGGACATTACGCCGGGCCACTCCCTCATGAGCTGGGTGCTGAAGCAGACCAAACAACATGCCTAAAGCTGTATTCCCCGCCCTGCACAACTGGATGGAGCACTACATCTCCTATGGCGAGACCGACGGCATGGGCGTGCTCTATAACGCTGAATACCTGCATCTTTTCGAGCGCGGCCGCTCCAAGTTCTGCCGCGACCAGGGCATCGGCTATGCCGAGATCGAAAAACGCGGGGTGATCCTGCCCATCCGCCAGGCCCACTGCCGCTATCGCTCCCCAGCCCGCTACGACGACAAAATCATGTTGTGCACCGGCATCTCCACCTGGAACCGGGCCTCCCTGACCTTTGTCTATGAGATGTACAACGAGGACCGCACCAAACTCCTGGCCGAAGGCTCCACCGAACACGCCTGCGTCTCCCCGGAGGGCAAGCCCTTCCGCATCCCGGAATGGCTCATCAAGCTCTTCACCTGACCAAACGCCAGGCAGTACCCTTCCTTCTTTCCAATAGAATCTTTAGACGGCCAGTTTTTCTGGGTTAAACCATTCTGATCGTTCCACTCGTACTCACAACGCAGACACTGCACCAAAGCGTGAGATGCGAGGAAGCGCTCACCTGCTTCTTTCGCGATATCAAGCTCTTGCGATCTCGTTTCAAATGAGTATATTGCCCTGATGCGCCTTGATGTTCATACCCATATCTTTCACCCAAAGGTCGCCGCGCGCGTCCTCGCTCAGCTGACCAGCCACTACGACATTGACCCTGTTGGCTCGGGCATCGCGGACGATCTGCTCGCCCGGCTGGACACGGCTGGCCTCGACGCTGCCGTGGTCCACACTGCGGCCACGGAACCGGCCCAGGTCATCCCGGCCAATAACTGGGCTTTGGAACTCTTGCCTCATCCCCGGCTCATCCCCTTCGGCACCATGCACCCGGACTACCCGGATGCCGAAGCCGAGCTCAATCGCCTGGAGCTGGCCGGGATTCGCGGTCTCAAATTTCACCCGGACTTCCAGGATTTCGCTCTGAACGAGCCCCGCTTCTTCCGGCTCATGGAGATGATCGGCGCCCGGTTTATGCTCATGATCCATGTGGGCGACGCCTGCCCGGCCAGCCAGTGCAAAAGCTCGCCAGACAAGCTGGCTCAGGTCCGGGCCGCTTTTCCCGCCCCGACCATCATCGCCGCGCACATGGGAGGCTGGAAGCATTGGG
>JAHJKV010000118.1 GCA_018822065.1 Pseudomonadota bacterium | reverse complement strand
GGAGATGTCGGAATAGATGTTGCCGGGAAAGGCCTGGATGCTGTCGTAGTGGTTGCTGCGGTACATGAGGAAACGGGGAACATGCCGACCAGCCATGAGCGTGCAGCGACCCACGAACTCGTGATCCCGATGGATGTCATGGATCCAATGGCTATAGATGGCATCGATCTTATTGTCGTTGATGACCTTGTGAATCTTCGAAGTCAGGTCTTCGTTGAACGGGACTTCAAAGGTGGCATACTCAAGGCAGATCATCCGCGCGCCGATCAGTTCCGCGGCATGGATCCCTTCCTGCATCGCATCCTCGGCACTGCGAACCAGCTTCCCGTTTTCATCATGGTAGGCCGAGTTGGTGACCACCAGCATAATCACCGTGTCGCCCTTCTCCACATGGTTTATCAGGGTTCCGGAACAGCCGAGCTCAAGATCATCAAAATGTGCGCCAACACCTAGAATATTCATGCGGACATCCTTTGTTCGTCAAATCCGAAATATGACGGATTCTTTGACAAGAAAAACTCAATGAGATCAATGTCATATTGCGAATGAACGTCCATGGCCTCCATGACATCTATCTCGTAATAATAGGAAAGCGGCTTGCCGTTTCTGGTGTTTTCCATGCGATGGAAAAAGGTATTGCCCAGGGTCTGGTAGAGTGGCATGGCATTTTGCCGGTTCACCCCGTGGATGTGCCACAGCGGGAAAAGCGAGCCGTCCCGCATGCCGATCTTGACATCACCATCAATGCAGATGGCCGGGTAGACATATCGCGCCTGTTTCTCGTGCAACATTTCGAACATACCCCGGAAGGTATTGCCCCGGACCATGCAGTTGTTGCAGTTCAACACCATTGTGGTGTCAGCCAGCACGTCGAAGCGGACAACCCAGCTCCCGTTTATATCCGGCACCGGGACGCCAAGATCGCCCGCAACGTGGGTGACGATATGCTTCCAGGCCTCGTTCCAGTCAAACCCCTTGCCGCGATAGGCAATGAATCTTGAGGGGCGGGGAATGACGCTCCAGCCCACGTCCAGAACAGTCTGCGCGATCTCGTCGTCTTCCGTGAACACATAGTGGCGGTCCATGGTCCCGCTTTGCTTCAGCGACATCAGGGGATAGTAAATCAGCGGTTTACCCAAAATGGGCCGCTTGTTCTTGCCTTCCAGTGTGGACCCGCTACCCCGGGCCCAGGTGATGCCAATGTTCATTGGACTCCAGTCTGGTTATTTTCCGCTGTTGTAGGGATCATCCCTTGCAAGAATTTCCCTTTTTTTAATTGCACAATGTAGGCCACCCTGTTTCCGCTGTGCGCCAAGGAATCCGGTGCCTTTCGGTTCACCCCAAAAGATATGGGTTTTTCTTCATAAACAAGGTCCCTATGCGAATACTGTCCGTGTAGTTTTTGGTCGTATACTGAGGGAGATAATGCGGCCTGGCCGCCTCCCAGAACCGCTCCTGCATCTCCAGGTCCTCGGCGGTCTCCACCCAGATTCCCCGAGTGCGTTCTTCCATCTCTCTGACGACATCATAAATTTCCTCCGGCGTATTCTCCCGGAGCTCGATGCCGTTCTCCTCAAACTGGGTGGTTGTGGAGAAAAATGCCACTCCTGTAGAAAAGATTTCATGGAAGGAAAGGGGCCGCTGTTCTTTGGTGGACCAATGGTGCCGGAAGGTAAACAGGGTATTGGGCCGCAGCAGCCGGTACTCCGTATTCATGCTCACCAGGGGGCGGCGAAAGATCAGCGGCGGCGTGTCCAGTCCATAGCCAGTGGTCAGGAAGAAACGACAGCTCGCACCGAGATAGATGTCCAGCAGTTCATTTCGACCGTCCCAGTTGGCATAGTCAAAGGCCTTGACCTGCATCGCCTGCGGCAAAGGCCTGGCAATGGAGCCCATGCGCACCACCTTGTGGCCCTGCTGTGTCAAATAATCGACCGCGCACTCGGCATTGGCGATGTCCGCATTGCGGAAGGCATGCAGGTTCAGCTGCCGCCGGGCATTAGCATCCTCCTGGTTGCCATAGAGGCCGAGGCGCACCTGCTGGTCAAACATGCCATCCCGGAAACCCAGACAGACAAAGCTTTCCCCTTCTTGAAGGCCCATGGTCTTCATTTGCTCCACAGCCCGGCTCCGATCTTCCGGACTGAAGGCGATCTTGCAGTCATGCTGGGTGATGAGCGTGGAATAGTCCCAAGGTCGCAGGTCGAGGCGATGCTTCTCTCCGCCCGGAATATAATGATTCCAGGTCAACAGGTACCGGGCCCAGGGAATGATCAGAATCTTCGTGCGGAACATCTTCAATATCTGTCGATTGCAGGGCTTGTCCTTGTAGCAGAAGACATCAATGGTCCGGGGCGGCACATGCCCGGCGTAACGCATGCCCAGATAGATCTCCAACTCCTCGTAATGCCCAAGGGCTGATGGACGCATGGGCTCAAACCGGATGCGCAGCAGGGGGCCGAGGAGGCGAACAAACAGGTACAGCGGCAAAAAAAGCCAATGCACAAGGGACAGGCCGAGATCAACACGGGTGAAGGGGTGCGAGATGCGTTTTTTGAGGTCCACTTCCTGGGCAGACCTGGAAAAGAGATATGCCTTGTAGCGCTTCAGTAGCAAGGCCATATAGAAATTCACAGCAATAAAGATGTGGTTATGTCCCAACCAACTGCCATACACGATGTACACCGCATCGGGGCGACTGGTGAGAATTGCCTTGGCCAGGGCCGCATTGGACACATTCAACTGTCCTTCAAAGGAACGCACCGTCACCGTGTCGCGCTCAAGCCCCTGGCCAGGTTCACCCTTGGCCACCACGATTACCCGATCATAGGCCGCAGCAATCTCTTCGACGCAGGCCGCGACATAGGCAATGGGGGCGCTCCCGATGATCAGAGCCGTCTTCTCAGCGCTCATGAACCTTCCTCGTGTCCGGTCGTCCCTCCCGACTGGCAACCAGCAGGGTCCGGGAGACAGAGATGTCAATGGCCTCGACCGCGTCAAAATATTTCAAAAGCTCCCGGGTAATGCCGGGCACGTTGTAGTCGGGGTACAATTCAGGGTCATAGTTGGTATAGACAAAGGTCTCGGCAGGGTCGGAGCTGACATATTCTAGAATGGCCACGCGTTCGCAGAGGCCGTCGGCCTGGGCCACCACCTCCTGCACGGTCTTGCCAAAGGTGAAGATCAGGTGGTGGATCACGGCGAGATAGGCCACCATGTCAAAGCGTATCTCCGGGTCACTGAACGGTTCCAGGCGGGCACCATCCACCACATGGGCCTGGATGGGCAGGCCGGTCGCCTTGGCGAACAGGTAGAGCTTGTCGATCAGGCTTTCGGCGGTGTCAAAGGCATAGGTCCGAACGTTGCGCAAGGCCGCCAGGTAGGAGAACCTTCCCTTGTTGCAGCCGAGGTCCAACAGGGTCTCGGGCTGGTAACGGTCATAGAGACCGTCCATGGCCTTTTCCTTGGGAGATTGCGGTTCTGGTGCGCCGAGTTCCTGTTCCTGGTAGGCCTCGGTATTCCAACCCAGGCTGGAGTGGACGATCTGCACCCCGTTGACCCAGTTCCGCATGGTGGCGATGAAGCCGGGAATGTCCTTGTCGATGAAATGCGCCTGACCAGCCGTGCGCAGTCGCCCGACCTCTTCCAGGACGGCTGGGGTGAGCATCCGCTCCACCT
>JAHJKV010000117.1 GCA_018822065.1 Pseudomonadota bacterium | reverse complement strand
GAGAGAATCCCCACGGACAACACCACCTCCACGCTCAGGACCGAGCCAAAATACCACAGCAATGCACCGTCGCGCAAACCGACCCCGCCCACGGTCACAGGCAAAACTCCGGCAAACAGGGCCAGGGTCGACCCCGCTCCAAGCTCGTCCAGGGGCACCGTGACCCCAAAGACTTTGAACATGCACCAGAACTGGAAGAGCTGCACGGCCCAGAGCAACAGAGACTGGCCGCCCACCTGCACCAGAGCCCCCTTCTGGCCGAGCATGGCATCCCATTTGCGCTTGAGTTCCTGTTCATCCCCCCGAAGAAACACCCGGTTGACCAGCCGTACGGGCAGGTCGGCATAGCGCAGGAGCAGGAGCCCCACCACCCAGCCCACCACCAGAAAGACAAAAATGGGGCCGATAACGCTTCGCGGTTGAAACTCGGGCGCAATCAGGACCACGGCCAAGCAGAGGGTCATGATCGCCAGGGTAGCCATGACATCGAAAATCTTTTCCAAGGCCACCAGAAAGAAGGGCAGAAACTTGCGGTCCCCCGTCTTGAGCCAGAGTCCCTTGACGAACTCGCCCAGCTTGCTCGGTACAAGCAGATTGGCCGCATAGGCCCCCACCACCTGCATGAAGGCGCGGTTCCGGGATATCTCGGTGGCGGCAAAGTGATGGACCATGCTCTTCCAGCGCAACGCGGCCAGGAACACCTGGGGCACGATGAGCAGCAGATAGGCCGAGAACCACCAGGGGTTCGCCATGCGCAAGCCCTCGGCCAGTGCATCCAGGTCGGCCATGGAGTAAAGGACGTAGACGATGGCTCCGGTAAGGACCAGTGACAGCAGGAGTTTGAGCCGCTTAGCCACGCAGTTTCTCCACGGGTTTCAGGTCCGGCACACTCACCCCGATCTTCCGACTGCGCCTGTGCCGTGAGAGAGCAGAGAGCAGCCGAAACGGAGCCAGGGGCTTGGGCAGCAGATCGCGAAACACGACCGTAAGCAGTCGCAGGAACCACGAATTGCCATATTTTTTATACACAAGATTATGCAGGTGCATAGCCAGCAGGTCGCGTTCCTTCAGAGCATAAAACTCCAGCCGCTCCTGGGATGCCTCCAGCAGCGATAGCCCTGCCTCGGTCCGGGCCAGGACAGCGGTCAGGTTCGGATGCTCCTGAATCCAGGCGTCGCCGCAGGAGAGGTCCGCGTCCTCGCCCATGTACAGGGAGCAGTGCGAACAGCCACGGCGCACGAACTGGAGATTCACCAGTTCATAGGACTCCTTGCCGAAACCGACGGGCTCGCCGTTTCTGGGCTTTACCGCAAAACCTCCAGGATAGTCGCCGTGGCGGTAGCGGATCCAGGCCACGTCCTCAGGCCGTACCCCGGCCTTGCCCAGCAGGTAGTGCGTGGCCTCGTGGGTCATGTTGTAGCCACAAAAAAAACTGACCACGGCCCGGACGTCGTGTTCGCCACGCTCCTGCCAGCGCCGCACAAGGGGCACCAGACAGGGCTGGCAGACCACGGCCAGCCGCCGCCCCCCAAGCCCGGCAACAGCTTCCTTGAGCTGGGTCGGAGAAACATAGGAATAGACCGACCCGGACCGGGCACGCAGTTCCTCCGGAGTCCGGCTGACCAGATAACACGGCGTGACCGGATCGTCCCCGGCAAAGCCGACCGACAGCACTGCATCAAACTCCCCGCGGGCAAGCCCGGCGCAGAGCACCTCGGTGATCACCCCGCCCGAGGCCGCGGCCTCCCGCACGAGCGCATCCCCGGAACGGGCCAGAAGCAAGCGCTTATATTCGCCCAGCAGAAACTCGGCGTCATACTTCCCGGCGGGAATGTCATGATATGTGGGAGCGTCCTTGCGGGATCGTCTCACTGCTTCTTCCTGCGAGGCGCAAGGTCCGAGTCGAGTTCGATCCGCATGACCCGGTAGCGGATGTCTTCCAGCAGCTTGCGGTTCACGCTGGACAGGTCCCCTATGACGGCCAGGGCCGCGCAGATGAACCCGCAGAGGATAAGAATGGCGGCCAGGATCAGACTCGGAGTCCGGGCCCGGTCTGAATCCACGAACATAAAGAGCCACAGCCAGCGCAGGCAGAGCGCCCCGCCCCCGGCCATGAGCAGGGCCCCGATTCCGGCAAAAAACCGCACGGGCCGGTAGGTGGCGAAGATGCGAAAGGTGGTCATCAGCGATTTGCGCAGGTAGGACCCCATGCCAGACATGAGCCGTGACTCGCGCATCTTCCGGTTCACCTGCACCGGCACACTGAGCACCTTGAGCCGGGACTGCCCGGCCTGAATAATGGTCTCCAGGGTGTAGGTGTATTCGGAGAAGACGTTCAGACGCATGGCAGCCTTGCGGGTGATGGCCCGAAAACCGCTGGGCGCGTCGGCCACCTCGGTGCAGGAGACCTTGCGGATCACCCAACTGCCGAGTTTCTGGAGTAGCTTTTTCAAGGGCGAGAAATGTTCCACCTGATCGATGGGCCG
>JAHJKV010000010.1 GCA_018822065.1 Pseudomonadota bacterium | reverse complement strand
CCTCGACGTCGAGGAACCTAATCTGCATCTCTTCCTGCACCCGGACCTTCGGGCCTCGGAAGTAGTGTACATGCCGATCCCCAAAGTGGACGAGGAGCGCTGCACCAGCTGCCGCAAGTGCGTCGATATCTGCCAGTTCAAGGCCATCACCATATGGAGCACCACGGTCATGGTATTCCCCGAGATGTGCCATGGCTGCGGCGGGTGCAAGGCCGTGTGCCCCGAGGGTGCGATCTCCGATGATCGCCGGGAATTGGGCGAGCTCGTGCAGGGCTTTACAGGCACAACCCCGTATCTCATGGGACGGCTGCGGATCGGGGAGGCCATGAGCCCCCCGCTCATGCGGGCCGTCAAGAAACAGATGACAGTACAGGCTGCAGCAGGGGCTCGTGACGTGCTCATCGACGCTCCTCCAGGTGTCAGCTGTCCTGCGGTCTGCGCTGTCATCGACAGCGACTACCTCATCCTGGTGACCGAGCCCACACCCTTCGGGTTCCACGACTTCCGGCTGGCGGTCGAGGCCTTTGCCCCCTTTGATATTCCCCTGGGCGTGGTCATCAATCGGGCCGGTCATGGAGACCAGGCGGTGTATGACTACTGCCGGGAAAAAGGGCTGCATATTCTGGCTGAGATTCCCTACGACCGGGCCATTGCCGAGGCCTATGCCAATGGCCGGCTGGCTGCGGGGGTCAGTGCCGAATACCGGCGCCTGTTTGAAGGGATTCGGGACTCGGTTCGCAGTGCGTTTAAGGAGGCGGCCCATGCGTGAAATTGTGGTCATCAGCGGCAAGGGCGGCACGGGCAAGACTTCGCTCACCGCAGCCTTTGCGCATCTCAGCGAAAACAAAGTGCTCTGCGACCTGGACGTGGATGCCCCGGACTTGCATATCCTGCTCGCGCCGGAGCCCCTGCACCGGGAGGAGTTCTATTCGGGCAACCAGGCGATCATCGATCCCGCTCGCTGCATCGGCTGCGGCACCTGCCAGGAACTGTGCGCGTTCGAGGCGATCAGCTCTGATGGCGAGGTCTATGCCATCGACCCCCTGCGCTGCGAGGGTTGCAAGGTATGTGTCACGCTGTGCCCCGAGCAGGCCATTGACTTCCCCCCGCGCCATTGCGGGTCCTGGTCGGTCAGCACGACCCGGTTCGGACCCATGGTCCACGCCCAGCTCTTTCCGGGCCAGGAAAACTCCGGGCGGCTGGTCATGCTCCTGAAGCAGGAGGCGCGGCGCAGGGCAGAGGAGCAGGGGCTCGATCTGATCCTCTGCGATGGTGCCCCTGGCATCGGTTGCCCGGTCATCAGCTCCCTATCCGGGACGACCCTCGCGGTTTTGGTTACCGAGCCGACGCCTTCCGGGCGGCACGACCTGGAGCGCGTGGCAGAGCTGTGCAATCATTTTCGTGTCCAGGTGGTCGTCATTCTGAACAAGTTCGAACTCAATTCTGATGAGGCAGCACGCATCGAGGCCTATTGCTCCTCAAAGGGCTACCCGCTCATTGCCAAGCTCCCCCATGACAACATTGTCACCCGGGCCATGGTGCAGCGCCGCGCGGTAACGGAATTGCCGGACTGTACGTTCACGGAGGAGATCAAGCGGGCCTGGGAGCGGATAGAGGAGCGTTCACGGATCGGTAAACAAGAAAATTCAACTGGATCAAAGTAAAGGAGATCATCATAATGAACGCTAAAGTTGCTATTCCGTCCACGATGCCCGGAGGCCTAGAGGCCGCAATCGGCCAGCATTTCGGCCACTGTGACATCTACACCGTCGTCGACGTGGTGAATGGTGCCGTGACCATAGTGGGAACCCTGCCCAACGTCCCCCACCAGCAGGGCGGCTGCATGGCCCCGGTGAACCATCTGTCCGAAAACGGTGTGACTCTGCTCATTGCCGGAGGCATGGGCATGCGCCCCCTGGTGGGTTTCAACCAGGTGGGCATCCAGGTGTTCTACGGCGGCCAAGCTGCAAATGTGGGCGAAGCCGTGGATGCCCTGCTCGCGGGGAAATTGCAGGAGTTCACCTCGGATCAGACCTGCGGCGGTGGAAAATAGCCGCTATTGTCTCTTGTAACACCAAGATAAAACAGGAGAACACCAGCATGCTGTTGCTTTTGATTACGACGCGGGCAGGGGAGTTGTCGCGGTTCGCCCTGGGCCTTGGTTCCGCCGGGGAAGAGGTCCTGGTGGCCGAATCCGCTGCCGCCGCCCTGGACCTGGCCGCCTCCCGCCATCCTGCCCTGGTCATTGCTGATGAAACGATGCAGGGGTCTTCCCCCCTGGCCTTTGTGGGGGCATTGCTCAAGGTCGACGCCATGATCAATACCGCCGTGCTCAGCCCGCTGTCTGAAACGGACTTTCATGAAGAGAGCGAGGGGCTTGGCGTCTTGACGCAGGTACCCATGCACCCGACCGAGGAGGATGGAAAAGCCCTTGTCGCGAAACTGCGTCTGCTGTTTCCCTAGTTTTTGATGCACAGATAGTAAAGGCCCAGTCCTGATTCAGGACGGGGCCACATCTGTTCGGGAAAAAATCTAGCCTTTGGCGTTCACGATGGAGCCGTTGCCCGTGAAGGCGGAGAGGACTTTCTTCTGGAATTCGTAGGAGGAGTCTGAATTGCCCATGGCATCCGTGTTCATAGCGTCCAGGGTAGAGGAGACCACGGATGCGCCGAAGGTTTCCTTGTCGGTTGGCTGGCCGGCTCCCAGGCCAGCAGCAGAACTCCCCAGCCCGGCATGGGCACCGAGGACTTGCTTCTGGAAGTCGTAGGAATTGGAGCCGGAGTCTGAGCCGGAGTTCATGGTGTCCAGGGTTTCAGAGACCACGGCAGCGCCGAAGGTCTTGCTGTCCATTCCCGAGCCGCCTATGCCATCCATGCCGCCCATTACCGTGCTCCTTGTGTTTCATAAGACGCAAAAGCGCCTATCATTCTTATCGACCAGGAAGATAATATCTTTAGGGGAAGGAGTGCATTTTTTCGAGTTGTCTGTCATAATGCGGCATGCAGGAAACAATCATCGTCATCGCATCCGTGCTCATAGGGATCGGGACCTCCGGGCTGGTGGTCTGGCGGACCAGGGCTCGGTGTCCGGTCTGAATACTGCTTTATACCGGCCTGGGTGCGGGCGCGGCAGCATATTGGGGGCTCAAGGCTCTCGGCGGCGGGTGAGGGTGACCAGTTCGGTCCATTTCTGTCCAGTTCCAGTCCAACTGTGTCCAGTTCAGTCCAGCTTGGTCTTGGCCCGGTCCCAGAGTGCGTTCAGTTCGTCCAGGGAAAGTTCGGAGACATCCTGGCCTTCGCTTCGGGCCATATCTTCCATCGCATTGAAACGGTGGAGG
>JAHJKV010000116.1 GCA_018822065.1 Pseudomonadota bacterium | reverse complement strand
TGGATTCTGGGCTGTCTTCAATGGTCAGTATGTGCCCCATCTTTTCTTTCTTGGTCTTGCGGTAGCCGAGGTTGACAGCGCAGGCACCGGTTTCGATGGGCATGCGCTCCACCACTTCCAGGCCGTAGCCTTCCAGGCCGATGATTTTCTTCGGGTTGTTGGTCAGAAGCCGCATCTTGGTCACGCCCAGGGCCACTAGCATCTGGGCGCCAGTGCCGTATTCCCGCAGGTCCGGGGCAAAGCCGAGGCGTTCGTTGGCCTCGACGGTGTCCAATCCTTCGTCCTGGAGATGGTAGGCCTTGATCTTGTTGCCCAGGCCAATGCCGCGGCCTTCCTGGCGCATGTAGAGTACCAAGCCCTTGCCCTCGCGCTCGATCATGCACATGGCGTCGTTGAGCTGGTTGCCGCAGTCGCAGCGGCGGGAGCCAAAGACGTCGCCCGTGAGGCATTCGGAGTGGACGCGGACCAGGACCTCGTCGCCGGGTTCGATCTTGCCCTTGATCAGCGCGATGTGGGTCTTGTTGTCCGCCTCGGAGTGGAAGGCGATGGTCTTGAAGTCGCCGTAGCGGGTGGGCAGCTCGGCCTCGGCGACTTTGGTCACGGTGTGGCCGCCGAAGCGCATGCGGTAGGCGATGAGGTCGGCCACGGAGCAGATGTTCAGGCTGTGTTTCTTGGCGTAAAGTTCCAGGTCGTCCAGCCGGGCCATGGTCCCGTCGTCGTTCATGATCTCGCAGATGACGCCTGCGGGTTTCATGCCCGCCAGGGTGGCCAGATCCACGCTGCCCTCGGTCTGGCCTGCCCGGACCAGGGTGCCGCCTTTGCGGGCCCGCAGGGGAAAGATGTGGCCGGGAGATACGATGTCCTGGGGGCGGACGCCGTCGTCCACTGCGGTGAGGATGGTCTTGGCGCGGTCGGCGGCGGAGATGCCAGTGGTCACGCCTTCGCGGGCCTCGATTGACACGGTGAAGTTGGTGCCGAACTGGGATTTGTTGCTCTGGGACATCATGGGCAGTTCCAGGCGGGCAACCATGTCGGCGGACATGGCCAGGCAGATGAGTCCTCGGCCATGGGTGGCCATGAAGTTGATGATCTCGGGGGTCACGGATTCGGCCGCGCATACAAGGTCGCCCTCGTTCTCGCGGTCCTCGTCATCGACCATGATGATCATCTTGCCTGCGCGCAGGTCCTCGATGGCTTGTTCTATGCTGCAAAGTGGCATTGGTATTCCTTGTCGTATCAGGTTGGCATGGTTCGCTCTGGGGGGAACTATGCTCCATGAGTCGATTGTCAAGAAGCGCACAAAGGTGCTTCGTCTTGCAGGTTGAAGTATGCAATAACCCCTTTGAATACCCCAAAGGGGGGCGGCTGAAAAGGGGCAAAATAAGAGCGTAATTAGTTTATTAAATCGGATGGTTGAGCAGTTGTTTGTCTCGGATGGCTGTCGGGGGGTGTGTTTTGGAGAGGGGGCGGGGAATACTCTTTGATGCACGGGCTAAAGTAATCTCGAGAAATGCCGAAAAGAGTGTACAGGCAATACGAACAAGCTCCAGAAAGGAGGCAATAGTATGGAAACTACCAGCATGGATTCAGGATCAACGGCCACTCTTAACACCCAACGCAACTCCAACGCAGAAATGATGAAGAGCATCCAAAAGGCCAGGCTCTCCCGCAAGGCCCTTGCAGATCCCTCATTCATCAGCGAACTCGTCAAGCTCGAATCGACTGCCGTTTACAATACCAAGGGCGACGTCGTCCAGGCCGTGTCAGGCTCTCTCGGCAGCGTGTAATACGATTATTTCTTGAGGGACGTTGTGCGCCCGGGTGGTTATCCATCCGGGCGTTTTTGTGTGGCGAAATGACTTCTGGTTGATGCTGCATTCTTGTTCCTCGGGCGATTGCGTAGTATATCTGGATCGGAGTGAATGAAAAACGTTTGCACGAGCGAAGGAGATGACGTGGCTGCCAGTGACCAGGATCGGATGCGGGAGAAGGTAAACAAAGGACCCAAGCGCAATGATTTGTTCAATGTCGTTCCAGAGGGTTCGTCGCGTATTCTGGAAATAGGCTACGGCGAAGGTACGCTGATCTCGCGGCTCAAGCTGGAAAAGAACTGTACCGAACTGTACGGGATTGAGACCCACGACGGTCATTTCAAGTCCATGGAAGGGTTGCTCGACGGCAATTGGAACATGTATATCGGAGAGAACGGCAACCACCTTCCGGATCAATATTGGGACTTCTTCAACTGGATCATCATGCACGACGTGCTGGAGCACATCTACGATCCCTGGTATTTCCTCTCTTACGTGCAGCGCTACCTTGCCCCCGGCGCCAAACTGCTCCTCGCCTGTCCCAACGCTATGTACTGGCAGACCATCTTTTCACTGCTGCATGGGGACTTTCCCTATGGACTCGACGGGCATTTCAACGAGGAACATATCCGTTGGTTTACCCCCAAGTCGATGATCGAACTGGCGATTTTGAGTGGATTGCGGGTCGAGGAGTCCCATCTGCTCTTGACCTCAAAGATCACGCCAGAGCTACAGCAGTTTCTTAACCAGAACAGTGAGGGGCGGCTCTTGCCAATGCCGCCGAAGAATATCGGGCACCAGGGATATCTCAATTTCTTCCCGCCCAATCTGAATGACCTGTACGAAAACGCCGACATCGAGGTGATGTTCAAGGGCCAGGGGAATAACGCTCATCTTGCCTTTTACGCGGTGAAGATCATGCTGGTATGTTCCGTGGCCGGCGATCGGCGCGAGTTGCCCAGGGTGAGAGTCGGTTCGGTGAAGCGACTGCGCCAGCAGATGTTGGAGGAAAAGGGAGAGGCCATTGCCGAACTGCTGCCACGGGAATGGAAGGCCTATGTGTGGCAGTCGGGCTAAGCCTCTCCGTTTCGATGTTCCCGATTAGTTCGATTCGGCCACAGACACCCCGGCCTGGGAGAAGGTGGCCATCTTGCCCATGATGTCGCAGGCGGCGCGGACCACCATCAGGGCCATGGCTGCGCCCGTACCCTCGCCCAGGCGCATGGAGAGGTCGAGCAGGGGGCGAAGGCCCATCGCGGCCACGGCTTTCTTGTGGCCCTGCTCGGCAGAGGCGTGGGAGAGTACGCAGTAGTCGGCCACCGTGGGGCAGAGTTTCCAGGCAGCCAGGTAGGCGGCGGTGGAGATGAACCCGTCCACCAGGACCAGCTGGTGGTTTTTGGCCCCGCCGAGGATCAACCCGGCCAAGGTGGCGATCTCGAGTCCGCCCAGGGCAGCGAGGATATTGAGCGGATCGCCGGAGTTCACGGCATCGCCATTCACCGTGAGCGCCTTTGCGATCACCTGGGCCTTCCCGGCAACGCCCTTGGAGTCCAGGCCAGTTCCGGGGCCGGTCATGGCTTCGGGCTCAAGCCCGAGAAAGGCGCAGTAAAGCGCGGTGGAGGGTGTGGTGTTGCCGATGCCCATGTCGCCGGTCAAAAGCGTGTTCACACCGTCTGTCTTGGCCTGGTCTGCCAGGCGCACTCCCAGGAGCAGGGCTTGCAGGCATTGGTCCTGGGTCATGGCCGGGCCCTGGGCCATGTTGGCCGTGCCGGGCGCGATCTTGTTCTGGATCAGTTTGGGGTGTTCGTCGTAGCCCTCGCCGCAGCTTCCAGCGTCAACCACGAATATCTCCGCGCCTGCCGTGTTCGTAAGCACGTTGATGGCTGCGCCGCCGGAAACGAAATTGAGCACCATCTGGCGGGTCACTTCCTGGGGGAAGAGGCTCACGCCTTCGGCCACAACGCCGTGGTCGCCTGCCACAGTGTAGCAGCGGGCCGGGTCTGCCGTGGGCAGGGTGCCACCCTGGATCATATAGGTCTGAAGCGCCAGGTCTTCAAGCAGACCAAGGCTTCCCTTGGGTTTGGTCAGGTCGTCCAGCCGGGCCTGGCCGGGCTTGGCAAGAGAGGTGTCGATCGGGGTGATGGCCGTGAGAATGGAGTGGAATGTGGAAAGCAAAAGGGACCTCCTTGGGTGTTGATTGAGGTTCGTACACTGCGTGTCGGGGTTTGTAAATTTGATTTGCCCTGCCCGGGGCGGACGGGGTTGGCAAAGGAGGAGCATTCGGGATATTGACCACCATGGGCAAGGAACTGCTGATCATTCACGCCAACTGTCAGGGGGAGCCCCTGGCCGAATTCCTTGGCCGTATCCCGGCCATTGCCGAGCGTTACGAAATTCGGTTGGTCATCAATTATGTGCGCCAGCCCCTGCCAGAAAAACTTTTGGGTTCCTGTTCCCTGTTTCTGCACCACTACCTTGCTCCGACATGGAAAGAACTTTCTACGGAGCATGTCCTTTCAAAGCTGCCGCCCTCGGCCCGGTCCCTCTGCTTTCCCTCCATGTTTTTGAACGCCTACTGGCCTTTTTGGAAGCCCAAGGCGGCCTGGGAATATCCGGACCATCTCCTCGACGGCCTGCTGGATAAAGGGTTGCCGTCCAAGGAGATCAAGCGCATTTATTGCCACACCAACGTGGTCCCGGCCCATGACCTGCGGGAGATTGTCGAGGAGTCTCTTGAGCGGGAACGGCTCAAGGAGCAGCATACCCCCATCCACCACGTGGACGAGGTGCTCGCCCGGTACCGGCAGGAGATGCTCTTCAACACCGTGAACCACCCCGGCCATGCCATGCTCTGCTGGCTGGGGCGGCGCATCCTGGAGGAATTGGGGCTGCCCGAGCCAGAGGAGAGCGTGGAGGCGCTCATGCCCGAGTTGCACCCGGAGTACCGCCAGCCTGTCCATCCGCTAGTGGCCGAGGAGCTTGGCCTGTCGTTTGCGGGATGGGAGACGAAATATCCGGTCTATGGACGTGAGCTGACCTTTGAGGAATACGTGGTGGAATATCTCCTGGCGCGGGCCAACGGCATCGACGAGTTCATCACCTTTTTGCGGGCAAGGGCAGAGCAGTGCGAGAAATAAAAAAAGTCGCCTGGGTGGGTAATGCCTTCTTCTTTCCGCACTTTCTGCGGCTCGGCTTCGAGGGGGCACATATCCGCCTGGCCGAGCCCATGGCCCTGACCTGGCAGGAGCTGTGCAGCCGGGCCGGGTTCGAGCCGGACATGGTGGTCTATGCCGACACCAGCCTTCCTCCGCCCCTTGTCGGCCTGGAGCGCTGGCCCAGCCTGAATGTCTTTTATGCCATCGATACCCACATCCACGCCTGGTATCCATTCTATGCTCAGGCCTTTGACCTGGCTGCCGTGAGCCTCAAGGGGCACATGTGGCGATTCGAGGCGCGGTTGACTACAGAGGAACTGCTCTGGCTGCCGCCCGCGGCCCAGGACCAACACCAGCCCGACTGGGAGGCCGAGAAGGAGTGGGACATCCTGTTTGCCGGGAGCGTGGA
Organism: Pseudomonadota bacterium; assembly: GCA_018822065.1. GTDB lineage: Bacteria > Desulfobacterota > Desulfovibrionia > Desulfovibrionales > Desulfovibrionaceae > JAHJKV01. The sequence continues at coordinate 1,317 of JAHJKV010000116.1, read as the reverse complement.
CCAACTGACCACACCCAAACGGTATGAGTTTTTGCGGGAGTTGGGGAGCTTGGTGGACGGACTGGTGGTGAAGAAAGGAAAATTCGCCGAGCTTTTCCCCAGGGCTAGGCTCTCCCTGAATATCGCCGAGCGAGGCGACCTGAATTTCCGGGTCTTCGAGGCCCTGGCCTGCGGGGCCTGCCTGGTCACGCCCGAGGTCAAGCACGGCTTCTCCGACCTCTTTGAAAACGGGTGCCATCTTTTCACCTATGATCCGCGCGACATGGACGGGCTGGTCCGGCTGCTCCAGGGGCTGCTCAAGAGCCCCCAGCGATGCCACAAGGTGGCCCAGGCCGGGCATGCCCTGGTGCATCAGAAGCACCGTTTTGCCAATCGGGCCTTGGCCCTGCGGGATTTTGTGGCATCCAGACCCGTGGATGCGCTCATCGAGAAACGCAGAGCCATGGCCGAGGTCATCCGGGAGACCTTCCTCAAGGAGATTTTGCTTCATAATGCGGATCGCTACAAGGAAGTGTCCTTGGGCGAGCGATATCTGCGGGCGGCGTTGGGGAAGGCCGGGGAATGACCTTTATGGGCTCAGGAGCGTGAAACCGGTGGAAATGAAAGAATATCCCTTTACATCCACCGGGAAGTAGGGCAAGAAGTGGCAACTCTGCGTGACTGGACACGAGCCCGACTCCTCCCTTTTGAAGGGTATCCGGACCTTCCGGACCGAACAGACTTACGTCCCAGAGTTCCACTCACAGCTTCTCGGCACTGCCGGGACCACCGACGCCTGTCACGCGCGATGGTGGAATTTTCCTTCTTACATTGAGAGTATATTTTGAGCTTTGAAGCATTTGGCTTTGACCAGCGCATTTCCGCTGGCATCCGTTCCTTGGGCTATGAAATCCCCACCCCCATTCAGATCCAGGCCATCCCCCCGGTCTTGAAGGGCGGCGACGTTATGGGACTGGCCCAGACCGGCAGTGGCAAGACCGCTGCCTTTGCCCTGCCTATCCTGCAGCGCATCCTTGACGACAACGTCTCCCGCAAGGGCCCGGCCCGCGTGCTGGTGCTCGCACCCACCCGTGAGTTGGCCCTGCAGATTCATGAAACCTTCGTGGAGCTTGGTCGACAGACCGGCATCCGCAGCGCAGCCGTTTTTGGTGGCGTGGGCGTCATGCCCCAGGTCAAGGCACTGCGCAACGCCACCGTGGTGGTGGCCTGCCCCGGCAGACTCATCGACCTCATCAACCGTGGCGAAGCGGACGTGAGCCAGGTCGATACCCTGGTTCTGGACGAAGCGGACCGCATGCTGGACATGGGCTTCATGCC
>JAHJKV010000002.1 GCA_018822065.1 Pseudomonadota bacterium | reverse complement strand
CGATGACGAAGAAGAGCGTCGCGCCGATAATGGTCAGGGCCGAACAGGCCCAGGAAAGCCACCACTGGCTAGCCATGATGAACACCTTCTGTCCCACCAGGGCCAGAACCGGCACGGCCAGCACCAGCAGGAGCAAGGGATTGGCCAGGTAGTTCTGGAAAATCCGTGTCTGGAGGTAGGTCCAGATCAGGAAGATGACGATGGCCGCGAACTCGACGGACCACAGGGTATCTGCCAATTTTTCGGACCGCTTCTGAAGATCGCCCGTGGCCCGGATGGCCAGCCAGAGGGAGCCATGGGACAGGAAGATGATCAGGAAGAGCACTCCGCCGGCCAGGCCATAGGGGTTCAAAAGCGCCCAGAGCCCGACTTCGTTCACGTATTCGGCGTTGAAGGGCAGCCCCTTGAAGATGTTCGCAAAGGCGACACCCAGGAGGATGGTCGGAATGGCCGAGCCCAGGAACTGGCATTTGTCCCAGATTCCTTTCCAGGTCGGGTCCTCGATCTTGCTGCGGAACTCGAAGGAGACGCCGCGCAGGATGAGCCCGAACAGGAGCAGCAGAAGCGGGGTATAGAGCCAACTGAACATGATGGAATAGGCAAAGGGGAAGGCAGCGAAGGTGACGCCGCCAGCCGCGATCAGCCAGACCTCGTTGCCGTCCCAGAAAGGGCCGACCGAGTTGTACATGATCCGTTTTTCTTCTTCGGTCTTGGCCATGAACGGCAGGAGCGTTCCGACGCCCAGGTCAAAGCCGTCCAGAGCAAAATACACCGCCCAGAGGACTCCCCAGAGGAGGAACCAGACGGTGGCAAGGGTAAGATGCGTGCCTTCAAGCATGTGTATCTCCTTTTTCCCTGATTATCCTGGTTACTCCGTGACCACGCCCTGCCTGGCAGCGCGATACATCAGATAGATGCCGCAGGCGCCGAGCAAGGCATAAATGGTCAGGAACATGAAGAGGGACATGGCCACCTGGGACCCCTGGACAGGGGACACGGCGTCAGCGGTGCGCATGAGGCCATAGACGATCCAGGGCTGGCGACCGACCTCGGCCACGATCCAGCCTGCCTGAATGGCAAGGTAGGGAACGGGGATGAAGAAGATCATCGTCCGCAGGTAGGTCGGATAATCGGTGATGTTCTTGCGCTTGAGCCAGCCAAAGGTGGCGGCGGCGATCATCAGGGTGCCGAAGATAACCATGACCCGGAAGGCCAGGTGGGTGATGACCACTGGCGGACGGTCTTCCTCGGGGAAGTCGTTCAATCCCTTGACCGTGGCCGTGGGGTCGTTGAAGGCCAGGATGGAGAGCAGGCCGGGAATCTTGATGGCCTCCAGGGAGTTTTCCTTCTGACCGGGGATGACCAGAAGGGCCATGGGCGCCCAATCCGTAGTCTCGAAATGCGCTTCCATAGCCGCCAGCTTGGCGGGCTGGAGCTTGGCCACGTTGTTGCCGTGGAGGTGCCCCTCAGCGGCCACGAAACCGGAAGCCAGAAGCGCCACCACGATGCCGATCTTGAAAGAGCGGATGAATTCTTCCTGCTTCACCGGCTGGAGCAGGTGGTAGGCAGAGACGCCCACAAGGAAGAACGCCCCCAGGGCAAGGGCCGCAGGCACCACATGGAAAAATTCAAGCCAACCCCAGGGATTGAGCAGGACGGCCATAAAGTCCGTAAGTTCCGCCTTCGGCCCCATGGGGCCATCCACGATCTGATAGCCGACCGGGTTCTGCATGAAGCCGTTGGCAATCAGAATCCAGATGGCAGAAAGGTTGCTCGCGCCAGCCACACACCAGGCGGCCACGCAGTGCATACGGGGAGAAAGCTTGTTCCAGCCAAAGGCCCAGACCCCGACGAATGTGGATTCCAGGAAAAAGGCCGCCGTGGCCTCGATGGCCAGGAGCGACCCGAAAATATCCCCCACGTAGGCGGAGTATTTGGACCAGTTCGTACCGAACTGGAACTCCAGGGTAATCCCTGTAACTACGCCAACGGCGAAGTTGATCAAAAAGATTTTTCCCCAGAACTTGGCCATCCGTTTGTACACTTCGTCCCCGGTCCGCACGTATTTGGTCTCCATCCAGGCGATCAGGATGGACAGGCCCAAAGTCAGCGGCACGAAGATAAAGTGGAACATGGTGGCCGCAGCGAACTGCAGGCGGGAAAGCATCAACGCATCCATGTCTCCTCCTTGTCCGGTTGAAAGAAAAGCGACGAATTTTTCAACCCATATCCAAAACCATAGAACTAATCAATAAAAATTATTATTATCGATACATATCAGCAGCTATCATCGTTTCGCATGCACCAGGGCTGGCCTGTGCTCTCGAGCACCGCTCGCCAGTAGTTGGAGCGGGTATTGATGCACTTCTTGCCACGGGTGACTAGGCCAAAGGGGATGTGGACAAAGCGGCCATTCCACTGGGAGACGACCATGCCCGTTCGCCCCGACATGGCTGCATGCACGGAGTGGGAGCCCAAAAAACCGCAGTAGATGGAGTCCGTGGTGTTTGCCGGGACGGAACGGATGATATAGCTCGGGTCGATATATTTCAGGGTCACGTCATGGCCGCTCTGTTTGAAGTCCGCCTTGATGGCATCGCCCAGGAGCATACCTATGTCGCCCAGCTTGGCGTTGCCGGAAGCATCCTGGCCCCCTGCGTCGCCAAAGAGTTCCTGTCCAGCGCCCTCGGCAAGGACGATGACCGCATGGCCCCGCGCCTTGAGCCGTTTGCGCAGGACAGCCAGGAACCCTTTTTCGCCCTGGAGCTCGAAGGGGGATTCGGGAATGAGCACAAAGTTGACGTCGCGGGAGGCAAGGGTGGCCTCGGCAGCGATGAAGCCAGCATTGCGCCCCATGACCTTGACCAGACCAACACCGTTGGGGGCTCCTGTGGCCTCGGTGTGAGCACAACGGATCGCCTCGGTCGCCTTTTCCACCGCCGTATCAAAGCCGAAGGAGCGGGCCACGAAGCTGATATCGTTGTCGATGGTCTTGGGGAT
>JAHJKV010000115.1 GCA_018822065.1 Pseudomonadota bacterium | reverse complement strand
CTGCTTGCTTCCGCCGATTCGGTCAGTGCCAAGGTCTCCATGCGACAGCTCATCGAACGCGAGATCGATTTCGACATCGTCGCCATTTCCGGACTGGACCTTCATGTCGTCCGCCTCGCGGACGGTTCCACCAACGTCGATTCTCTGCTCAAGCTGGTGGACACCCCGTCGGGTTCTGAGTCCCTTGAATGGGAGGGGTTTGATCTCTCCACCTTGACGGTACGCGGGCTTCGTCTGGAAGACTCCATCCTGCGGTTCACTGATGAGCAAAGCGGTACCGAGATACGGGCCGAGAAGGTTCGTTTCCGCACCAACGACTACCAGTCTGACGCTCCCATGGATTTTGCGCTGGATGCCGAAATCGATTGGCCGCAAAAGGAGATCGAAGCAACTGTCGGCTGGATGGGATCTCTCCTGATGGCTGCGGATTTCTCCTGGGTTCAGGTGCCGGAATCGTCGTTCCAACTCTCCATTGTAGAGCCGACATTTTTTAATACAAACGCTCCCAGCCTTTTGACCACCTCGGCCACTTTGGACAGTCGTGAAGGCTCGGTGTCGCTGCAAGGATTCAAAATCAAGGTGCCGGAACTGTTGCTGACGGGCGATGTTCAGGTCGAAAACATTCTGGCATCTCCCCGCGCTACCGGCCACCTTGCCGCCTCCCAGTTCATGGTGGCGGATGCGCTGAACCACTATTTCGAAGGACTCATTCCCGACAAGGACCCAGGCATTTTTCAAGACGGCTCCTTCAGTCTCGACTTCTCCTTGGACGAGAACGCCCTGTCCATCACGAACCTTGATGCCGCATGCGACAAGACCCATCTGCAAGGGTCCGTTACGGCCACTGATTTTTCCAAGCCACACTACAGCTTCGATCTTTCCGGCAGTTCACTTGATTTTGACCGCTATTATCGTATTTTTATTGTGGACGAACCGTTCATCCTGGCCGATTTCGGCCCGGAGTTCCTGTCCACGGTCCAATCCAGCGGGCGGGTGCAACTGAATGACGTAATTCTGGGAGGCGGAAACTTCAAGGACTTCAGCCTGAGCGCTGAAACCGGAGAGGGGACCTCCCTCGTCACCCTGGAAAAAGGGAGTCTCTGGGACGGTGCGGCAACAGGCCAGCTCCGCTGCTCGATCCATCAAAATGAGCAGGGCGGCTATCCCCTGACTCTTTCCGGCTCCTTTGCTGTCAAGAATGCGGACACAGGACAGTTGCCCCTGCTTGGCGGCGAGGATCGATCCTTTTCCGGTCGGGGAGGGGTACGTGTTGCCTTTGACATGCCTGAGACCCTGTTTCAAACAGATACCATCATTGACGCGGTACTGCACCACACCTCAAGCGAGGTCGCCTATGTATTGGGGAAGGGAGCTTTGTTGCGCAAGGAACATGCTCCCCTTGTCTTTGATGCGGCCAACGCGACGGTCAAGATTACTGCCACGGGCAAGCCTCCTGCTGAGGGCGGCTATGCTTACAAGACCGGCATAGCCCTCACGGTCCGTTCCGACACCAAACCCTATGCCCTGGAAGGACGTTTGAACGGTGCCGTCCAGGTGGCCGAGGACTTCAGTTCCCTTAAGCTCTCCTCCGCCAAGACCGGGCTGCAGCTTTCAGGATCCCCACTGCCTCCGGGCGAGTCCACGGTCCTTGTCTCTGCCGTCGTCAATCTGGATACTCGCAAACAGACGCTCGTGGCGCGAGAACTGTCCCTGGAAGGGAATGCTGGAACCGTTCGAGGCGAGTTGGTCGGCAACCGCATCTTAGAACAGGATTTTACGTATATCGGTCCCTTGTCCATTGATTCTGACGCACGGCTGGTTTTCGGTCTGATGGATGTAGAAATAGGCGAAACCAGGGATGACAAGGTTCTGAGTTATTTTGGGGGCACCCTCGACCTGGCCTTGACAGCCAATCAGGCCATTCTCTCCAACCTGGATCTCACCTTTGATGACACCCACGGGACAGGCAAGGTACGTATCGAGGATTTTGAGACAGGCTATGCCACCTTCCAACTCGGCATCGACAGTCTGGACATCAACCGCTACCGCCCGCCTCGGCCCAAACGATTGCCCGACAAGTGCAATTTCCCGGTGCTCGATGCCGTACGACTCCCGCTCAACACGCTGAGCGCAGCCAATATTGATGGCGACATCCAGGCCGGGGACTTCAGAATTTTTGACATTTCCTTCAAAAATCTCATCGGTCACGTGACCATGAAAGATGGCCAGATCAACCTGCCCAATCTTCATTCCGATTTCTACGGCGGTCAGATGAACGGCAATTACTCGGGCACGGCGACCCGGGAGAATCTGTCCAGCCATATGCAGCTTCGGGCCGAGAATTTCCGGGGCGCCCCCTTCATGGTCGACGTATCCGGCAAGGAATATGTTGATGGCACGTCGACTGTGTATTTTGACATGAAGACCACAGCCGCGACGGATGACGAGTTCATCGCCGATATGTCCGGCAGGGCCGGAGTCACCATCCTCGATGGCTCCTACAAATTCTCGGGCAAAAGTGAACCTCCGCCTGGGGAGAAACCACTGCCTGCGGAGCGGACATCCCGTACGGGTTTTGACGGCGCTGCAGCACTCTTCAGGATCGCAAAAGGGCGCTTCATGACTGACGATTTCAAGATGGATGCCTCCTTCCTGACAGCCAAGGGTGCCGGTAATTTCGACCTGGCCCTGGATACCATCGACTTCACCCTGGAAGCTGAATACTCCGTTGTCCCGACGGTCATCCCCATCCATATCCACAGCTGCCTTCACGATCCAGGCGTCAGCATTCCCGGCATGGAGATTCTTGGGAATACGGTCAAGGAGCTTATCGGTCTGCCGTTGCGGCCGTTCACCTTCTTGCGCGACCTCTTGTTCTAGCCGCCCCTGCCGCTGGCCTTGCGTCCTCCCTCGTATCGCGTATATATGTTTTAAAAATCGATCTGTTGAGCGCTGCAAACCGAGGGGCTGCCATGAGCGAAAAAAAGACCTACCTGGAAATCCTGTTCCGCTATTTCACTCATGACATATGGGACCGCAACGCGGACATCGAAGGAGTTGCTCAAAAGCTTTCTAATTTTTCCAGGTGGTTATATCTTGTCTTTAAGGGGTTTCTTGACGACCAGTGCCTAGTCCGCGCCAGCGCCCTGGCCTTTACCGTCACCCTGGCCCTGGTCCCCTTTCTGGCCGTTGCCTTCTCGATAGCCAAGGGGTTTGGAGCCCAGGACGCCCAATGGCTGACTTCCGCCCTGGATATGGTCTTCAACAGTCAGGAGGCCACGAACAAGATTCTCGGCTACATTGACAACACCAGCGTCTCGACCTTGGGCTGGATCGGTGTGGCTTTCCTGCTGCTCACGGTCTACTCCATGATTTCCACCATCGAGCAGGCCTTCAACCTCATCTGGAAGGTGACAAAGGGCAGAAGCCCTTGGCGCAGGTTCACAGACTTTTTCTCGATCATCCTCATCTGCCCTCTGATCATCCTCATCGCCACCAGTTCAAGCGTTACCATCCAGAACCTCGACCTCATCCGGGGCGTCATGCAGATATCCTACCTGGGATGGGTCGAAGGGCTGGTGCTCAAGCTCCTGCCCATCCTGCTGTTCTGGATTGCCTTCACCTTTGCCTATTCCTTCATTCCCAATACCAAGGTCCGTCTCGGCCCGGCCTCCCTGGGCGGGCTCGTTTCTGCCGTGCTCTGGAACCTGGCCCAGCTCGCCTTCATCACCTGGGTGAAGGGCAACAACAACTACAATCTGATTTACGGTTCTTTTGCCACGGCCCTGCTCTTCCTGGTTTGGATGCACGTCAGTTGGGTTATCGTGCTCCTCGGGGCCGAGATCAGCTTTGCCCTGCAACACCTGAAGAGCTTCACCAAGCAGCAGTTTGTCCGCTCCGCGACCCTGGTGGAACGTCAGAAGCTCGGCGTGGCGCTTATGCTCATGCTCACCAAGCACTACCAGGCCGGCTGCGACCTGCCCTCAGTGGCCCAGCTCTCCGACCAGTTGGTCGTGCCCGAGGAAATGACCCTGGAAGTCTTTGCGAAGCTCAAGCACGCCAAGCTGGTGGCCGAGACCGAATGTGAGGAGAACATCTGCTTCGTACCGCTCCGTTCGCCGGATACCATCCGGGTGACCGACATCATCCGGGCCATTCGGGGCGACAAGGAAGACACCCCGGAGATGCGGGGTCGATTCGGTTTTTTGAACGGAGTTTTTGACGACTTGAGCAACGCTGCCTACACGAGCGAGGCCAATGCGACCTTACTAGAATATGCCAGCCGTTTCGAAGCCAACGAGATGTGCGGGAGCGACACCTAGTCCGAGGAGCGGAACACCCCGCCCAGCAGGTAGTACGCGCACTTGGCCGCTTCCAGCACCACCTTGGGGGCGGTATAGTAGTCGGTCCACCACTGTGGGTCAAAATACTCGTACGGGGTCACGGTCATACGTATCTCAGCATCGGGCAGCACCAGGGAGAGCACCAGCTTGGCCCGCCGGGCATGGTAGGGCGAGGTGACGACGAGCAGCCGGTGCTTGCCAGGCCCCAGGAAATCACGCAAGGCCTCCGCCTCTTCCACGGTGGAAAGGTGCCCGTCCCCGAACATCTGGAGTGCCGCCTCTGGCACGTCCAGCACCCCATACAGCCGCCGTGCATACTCCATGAGGTCATATTGTGGATAGCCCATAGCCTTATGGATGGGCGACAGTGCGGAAGGAGGAGCGGGGGCTGGTTTGCTGACCAGGATCACCGGGGCAAACCCCTGCTTGTAGAGATCGGCGGCATAAATCCAGCGGTTGGCATCGCCAGCCAGGGGCAAAATGTAGTCTGCCTGGACCGGCTCGTCATGCACCTGCATCCACTCCCCGGCAAAGTACATGACCGTGCCCCCCGCAAGCAGCGAGACCAGGGTCAGCGCCCCTACCAGGGCGAGCAGTCGCTGCAGCAGTTTCATGCCCTTGCCTCGTACACGGCCTGATAGGCCCGCTTGAGCTTGGCAAGTGTCCCTGTCTCGATGGCCTTGCGGGCAAGGGCGACGGTCTTGAGGAAGAAGGCCAGGTTGTGGATGGTATTCAGCCTATAGGAGAGAATCTCTTTGGCCACGTAGAGGTGGCGCAGGTAGGCGCGGGAGAAGTTGCGGCAGGTATAACAGTCGCATTGCGGGTCCAGCGGCGCGTCATCTTCACGGAACTCGGCCCGTTTGATGTTCACCTTGCCCTGGGAGGTGTAGAGGGTGCCGTTCCTGGCATTGCGGCTCGGCAGAACGCAGTCGAACATGTCCACCCCGTGCTCAATGCCCTCAAGGATATCCAGCGGCGTCCCAACCCCCATGAGATAGCGCGGCTTTTCCGCCGGGAGCATGGGCGCGATATGGCTCAGGATGTCGTACATCTCCGTGGTGGATTCACCCACCGAGAGCCCACCGATGGCAAAGCCGTCAAAGTCGATTTCCCGCAGTTGCGCGAGGCTCAGCTCTCGCAGGTCCTTGAAGAACCCGCCCTGGGTGATGCCGAAGAGCAGTTGCCCGTTTTTGCCCTTGGGATGGAACTCGCGGCATCGTTGTGCCCAACGTGTGGTCAGCTCCAGGGATTTGGCCGTATACTCGTGGTCCGCCCCGTAGCCAACGCATTCGTCCAGCACCATCATGATGTCGCTGCCCAGATTCTGTTGAATCTCCACGGCTTTTTCTGGCGAGAAGAAATGCTTGGAGCCGTCGATGTAGGAGCGGAATTCCACGCCCTGCTCGGTGATCTTGCGGATTTCCTGCAGGCTGAACACCTGGAAGCCGCCAGAGTCGGTGAGGATCGGCCTGTCCCAGTGCATGAACTTGTGCAGGCCGCCCCGCCGGGCCACCAGCTCGTCGCCGGGGCGCAGGTAGAGGTGGTAGGTGTTGCCCAGGATGATCTGGGCGCCGATGCCGTGCAGGTCCTCGGGACAGAGGGCTTTGACCGTGCCCTGGGTTCCCACGGGCATGAAGATGGGCGTCTGAATGTCACCGTGGGCGGTGCTCAGGGTGGCGCGGCGGGCGTTGCCGTCCGTGGCGTGGATGGTGAAAGCGCCGGGCTCAGGCATGTTTGTCCACTCCCTTCCTGGGGCAGAGGTCCGTCAGTTCGCAGGCCGAGCATTTCGGTGTCCTTGCCGGGCAGACCTCGCGGCCAAAATAGACCAGAAAATGGTTGATGTCGCCCCACTGGGAACGCTTGAACAGGGGCATGAGATCGCGTTCGATCTTGACAGCGTCGGTGTGCTCGGTCAGCCCTAGGCGGAAGGCCAGGCGGGTGACATGGGTGTCTACGGCAATGCCTTCGTGCACGCCGAAGGCGTTGCTGAGCACGATGTTGGCGGTTTTGCGGGCCACGCCGGGCAAGCGGATGAGTTCGGCCATGGTCCGGGGCACCTCGCCGCCGAATTCGGCCATGATCAGGCTGGCCGCGCCCTTCAGATTTTTGGCCTTGTTACGGAAAAATCCGGTGGAGCGGACCACCTCTTCGATCTCCTCGACCTCTGCACCAGCCAGGTCCGCAATCCCAGGCCAGCGCTTGAAGAAGCCCGGCGTCACTTGGTTGACTCTGACGTCGGCACACTGGGCCGCCAGCACTGTGGCCACCAGCAGTTCCCAGGCGTCGGTCCAGTCCAGGGCGGGTTCAGGCTCGGGATACCGTATGGCCAGACGTTGAAGTATATCGGTTGCGTGCGCTTTGTTGTCCATCAATGCCTCCGGGGCTGGGGTAGCATCTTCACCCGCACTCCTCAAGTGGACTCTTGCAACAGCACACAATTGGTGTAGTCTCTACCCGTCGGCGGGAAGACAAACCGCCTCAGAACCACAAGACAAGGACTGACCATGAAAGCTATGATTTTGGCCATCACCGTCGCGGTCGCTCTGCTGTGCGCCGCATCTTTTTCCACGGCAATGGATGACACTGGCCTGCTGATCAAGGAAGACTGCACCCGTTGCCACGGCCTGGGCAAGGTCTGCCAGAACCTGGGCAAGGACCTGGTCTGGTGGGAGTCGACCGTCTCCCGGATGCAGAGCCGGATGCCGGACCTCTCCGAGGTCGATGCCGCAAACATGGCCGCTTATCTCGCCGCGCCCCCCGAAGAGTTTGCCAAGATCTGCCAATAGGCACCCGATGTCCTGTTCGCTGGTCTACATCACCACCCCGGACCTTGCCTGTGCCGAGGGACTTGGGGCCATGCTGGTAGAGCAGCGGCTGGCCGCCTGCGCCAATATCCTGCCCGGCATGCGGAGCATCTATCGCTGGCAGGGTGCTATAGAACGCGCCGATGAGGTCGTGCTGCTCGTCAAGACCAAGACCTCCCTGCTGGAGACGCTTACCGCCGCCGTGGTCGCCGCTCACCCCTACGAGACGCCCTGCGTGGTCAGCTGGCCCCTGACAAGCGGCCACCCGGACTTCCTCAAGTGGATCGCGGATGAAACGGCCTGAGAAAAAATAAAAAGGCTGGAAGCCCATGCTCCCGGCCTTTTTGTTGACCTTTGCACGTTGCTGGTCTACCCCTTGGCCCATCGAAATCAACGCTACAGGAGCAAATATGGATATCTATGTTTCCGGATCACTAGCCATTGACCGAATCATGAACTTTCCCGGCAAGTTCCAGGATCACATCCTGCCTGAGAAGATTCACATCCTGAATGTCTGCTTTCTGGTCAACGGCCTGGAGGAGCGCTTTGGCGGCACTGCCGGAAACATCGCCTATTCCCTGGCCCTGCTGGAGGAGAAACCGCATATCCTGTCCACCGCGGGCAAGGACTTCAACGCCTACAAAGAGTGGCTCACGAAGCACGGCCTGTCCCTCGATTCCATTCGCTTCGTGGATGATGACTTCACGGCCTCGGCCTACATCACCACAGACATGGGCGACAACCAGATCACAGGTTTCAACCCTGCGGCCATGAACAACCCCTGCGGTTTCGACTTTTCGGGTCTGGATGCGGCCAACTCCGTGGGTATAGTCTCGCCGGGTAACCTGGAAGACATGATGAATTTCCCGGCCGAATACCGCAAACTCGGCTTACCCTACATTTTCGACCCCGGCCAGAACACCACGGCCTTCTCCGCCGAACAACTGCTCTCGGCCATTGATGGTTCCGCCATGCTTACCACCAACGACTATGAGCTGGAATTGATCATGAACGGCACGGGTCTGGACGAGGCCGGTCTGCTGACTAAAACCAAGATGTTGGTGACCACCCTGGGCGAGAAAGGCTGCCGGGTGACCACTGCGGATTCAGTCCTGGAAGTCCCGGCGGTCAAGGCGAGCACCGTGGCCGACCCCACCGGCGCGGGTGACGCCTTCCGGGCAGGCCTGCTCAAGGGCTTGAGCCTAGGCGCAAACATGGAGACCTGCTGCCGCCTCGGCGCGACCATCGCTTCCTTCTGCGTAGAGAGAAAGGGCACCCAGGAACACACCTTTACCAAGGTGGATTTCATCCGGCGCTACGAAGACGCTTTCGGCACCTGCCCGTTCTAGAGGCTTTTCATATCCCTAATGGCGGACCGGCTTCGGAGTCGGTCCGTTTTTTTTGGAAATACGTCCCCGAGAGGGCATTTCTGGACATTCTTTACCGCCCACAGGCAATGGGGTAGCATTCCGACCATGAAATTTCATATCCTGACCTTTGGTTGCCAGATGAACGTCAACGATTCGGACTGGCTCGCTCGCGCCCTGACCGTGCAGGGCCATGAGGCCGCTGCCGAAGACCAGGCCGAGGTCTTCATCCTCAACACTTGTTCCGTGCGCGACAAGCCCGAACAGAAGGTCTATTCCGAGCTTGGCCGCCTGCGCGGCTATCTGGATGCCAATCCCGCCATCTTCGCCGCAGTGGCAGGGTGCGTGGCTCAGCAGATAGGTCAAAAATTATGTGAGAAATTTCCTTTTGTCCGTCTGGTGCTCGGCCCCGACGGCCTCCGCCACGCCCCGGCAGCCCTCGAAGAACTGGCTGAACACCCCGATAGACGCCTGGTGCTCACCGAGTTTCTGGACCGCTTCGAAGAGCGTGAGCAGGCCTGGCCGGAACTGGCCGAACCAGAGGCCGCGCCCCGTACCGCCTTTGTCAATATCATGCAGGGCTGCGACAACTTCTGCACCTATTGCATTGTACCCTTCGTGCGTGGCCGCCAGAAATCACGTCCTCCCAAGGCCATCTTGAGCGAATGCCAGGCTCTGTTGGAACGCGGGGTGCGTGAAATTACCCTGCTGGGTCAAAACGTGAACAGCTTTGGCTCTGATGCAAGCGGCATGGGTGTGTCTTTTGCCCAACTTTTACACCAGGTGGCTGCCCTTTCCGAACTGGATAGGTTACGATTCACCACTTCGCATCCAAAAGACATTGCCCCGGAAGTGATCCGGGCCTTCGGAGAACTTGAAAATCTGGCCCCGCACCTGCATCTGCCCCTGCAGTCCGGGTCGGACCGCATCCTGGCCCGCATGGGCCGCAAATATGATCGGGCACGTTATCTGGCCATCGTGGATGGATTGCGTCAGGCTAGGCCGGATATCGTGCTCGGAACGGACCTTATCGTCGGTTTTCCTGGTGAAACCGAGGAGGATTTCGACCAGACTCTTGCAATGGTCGAGCGTGTCGGATTTGAGAGCAGCTATTCCTTCAAGTATTCGGACCGGCCCGGCACCGCAGCGGAACGTATGCCTGAAAAGGTGGACTCCCAGGTGGCCCAGGGCCGATTACTCCGCTTGCAGGATTTGCAAAATACGATTACTAGAAATAGTCTAAAGAATTGTGTCGGGCGGGAGGCTGTGGTTCTGTATGAGGGGCTGAGCCGGGTGCAGGTCGGAGCTGGCGTGTTCTGGCAGGGTAGGGACCCCTCGTTTCGGATCGTTAATGTGGAGCACCCCAAGGGGCTCAAGCTGGCTGGGAAGCTGCAAACGGTCCGGGTCACGCAGGCCAAGAAGCATTCGCTTATGGGAGAAGGGATAGGCAGGCCATGGTAGAGATGACCATTTTCGGACTAGCCATGGACGAAAAAAACCAGGCACCGGTGCTGATCCTCAAGGATCTGGCTGGTGACCGGGCCCTTCCCATTTGGATTGGTGCCATGGAGGCCATGGCCATCTCGCTGGCCTTGAACAAGGTCGATTTTGACCGGCCCATGACCCACGACCTGCTGCTTCTGTCCATCGAACAACTCGGTGGACGAGTGACTGGCGTGGAGATCGTGCGCCTGACTGAAGGGACGTTCTACGCCGAGATCGTGGTGGACCAAGGCGGTGAGCAGCGGCGCATCGATGCCCGTCCCTCTGATGCCATTTCCGTGGCTGTACGTGCCGAGGCCCCTGTTCGGGCTGCCGAGGCCGTGTTGGCCGAGGCGAGCGTCAAGTCCATGGAGGGCTACGAGGAAGTATTGAAGACCGAAGAGGCAGAGAAGTGGACAAAAGAGCTCAGCAAACTTGACCCAGACGTGAAGCACAAGATGTGAAACAGGAATATCCTCATGATTGATCTGCACACCCATTCCACCGCCTCCGACGGCACCCTCAGACCGGCGGAACTGGTGGCCCTGGCCGTGGCCACGGGTCTCAAGGCCATGGCCCTGACCGATCACGACACGGTCCAGGGCCTGCCCGAGGCCTGTGCCGCAG
>JAHJKV010000114.1 GCA_018822065.1 Pseudomonadota bacterium | reverse complement strand
GTCTTGCCGTTGGTTCCGGTGATTCCGACCACTTTGAGATGCTGCTGGCTGGTTTTGAAATAGGCGTCGGCCAGTTCACCCAGGGAGGAGGGGACGTCCGGGCGGAGGATGACCCGGACGTCCCGATCGGTTGAAACCCTCTCGGCTTGGGAGGTGACAATATATTTGGCGCCGCGTTCAATGGCGGCTGGGATGAAATCTGCCCCGTCGACCTTCGCACCACTGACGGCCACAAAAACCTCGCCTTCGCGAACGAGGCGGGAGTCGGTGCGGACCATGAGGCCGCGGCGGACCAGGTCGAGCAGTTCGCTCCATGATCGGGTAGGGTCGCTGTGCATCATCTTTTCCTGCGAACGTTTATGAGAGCCAGAGAATAAAAACATCTGATTCTCCTTTGTCCCCGGCTTCGGGCCAGGGCTGACCAGGCTCCGGTTTTTGTCCGGAAACAGTGACCCCTCCACCCTTGAGCAGTGGTACAACGCCTTTTCTCCCCAATAGTTCCAGAGCGCGTCTCAGCGACAGACCGCGTAGGTTCGGGACCAGTTCTCCGGGAGGGAGCACTTTTTCGGTGATTTCTTCTGGTGTGTCGGAGTCCACAGTGACCTCGGTCTCGGTCACTATCGGTTCCTCGTCCTCGGGTGGGGCCGGGAGCTTTCCGTAGTAGGCCAGAGTCTCCATGGCGATTTCCCGAACCGCGGGTGCCACGACCTTACCGCCCGCATTTACATCGCCCCCGGGTTCGTCGACCATGGCGACGATCAGCAGTTCCGGATTTTCCCCCGGCACCATGGCCACGAAGGAGGAGAGATATTCGTCGGAATAGCCACCTTCCTTGGGTTTTTGGGCAGTGCCTGTCTTGCCAGCGATGGTCACTCCGGGAATACGCGCAGACCGACCGGTTCCGTCCAGTTCCACCACCTCACGCATCATTTCGAGTACGATGTCGATTGTCTGGGTGGAGAAGACGCGGCTCGGCGTCTCTGGCGTGTCGGAGGCTGGGTCGAGCACCAGGCGCAGGGGGCGCAGTTCGCCCTTGGCGGCGATGGCCATATAGGCCTGGGTCAATTGCAGGGCGGTGACGCCGATGCCGTGGCCGAAGGCAGCGGCAGCCAGATCGAACTTGCGCCATTTTTCCACAGGGTGCAGGGTGCCGCTCGAGAGCGAGGGCAAGGGGAGCAACGGCTTTTTTCCGAAACCGAGTCGGGTGAGATACCAGTAATAATTTTGCGCACCGAGATCCTGGGCGATCTTGGCGGAACCGATGTTGCTGGAGTAGCGCAACACTTCATTGATGGTCAGCCATTTGTATGGATGATGGTCATGCACCCACCCAGGGCCGACCTTGTAGCGGCCATTTTCGCAGTCGATGCGTTCTCCCGGCTTGATGGTCCCC
This sequence comes from Pseudomonadota bacterium, assembly GCA_018822065.1. GTDB lineage: Bacteria > Desulfobacterota > Desulfovibrionia > Desulfovibrionales > Desulfovibrionaceae > JAHJKV01. The sequence goes on along the minus strand of JAHJKV010000114.1, from coordinate 14,470 downwards.
TGTTCCAGTGCGGCGGCAAAGAGGAAGGGCTTCATGGTGGAGCCGGGTTCGTGCACGTCTAAGGCGGGCCGCAACCGGCGTTGTTTCGCAGATGACGTGCGTGCTGAGTTCGGGTTGAAGAAAGGCATGTTGGCAAGGGCCAGGATGTCGCCGGAAGCGACATCCACCACCACGGCCATGCCGGACTTGGCCTTGTTGGCAGCGATCGTTTTTTCCATGGCCCGTTCTGTCAAAGCCTGCACGTGGGAGTCGATGGTCAGGGTGATGTCTGCGCCGTCGATGTCCATCTCCCGACCCGAAGCGTCCAGGTAGAGCCGACGGCCCAGGTTGTCCCGCTGCACCACAAATTCGGCTTTGCCTCCGGCCATGCGGCCATTGAACCGATTTTCCATCCCCTCCAGGCCGTTGCCATCGATATTCACGAACCCTAGCAGTTGACCGGCCAGGTTGCCCTGGGGATAGAGACGGACATACTCGTTGGTTAGATACACGCCGGGCGTGGGGGCCTGGGCCAAAGCTGCTGCCTCGCGATCCTTGATCTGGCGCTTGACCCAGACGAAACTCTTTTTGGAATCAAGGAGGGTGGTCAGCTTTGTCCTGGGAAGTTCCAGGGTGGAGGCAAGCAAGTTGACGGCTGCGGCCTTGTCTTCCAGCTTGAAGGGATGCAGGTAGACTGACTTGGACTCCACTGAGGTGGCCAGGAGATTGCCGTCTCGGTCCAGAATGCGTCCACGCCTGCCGCGTTCAAATTCAGTGGACAGGGTCTGTTTGCTGGCCAGTTCGGAATACTGCTCGCCCTTGTATAGCTGGATGTAGGCAGTGCGGGCCAGGAGAGCGGCCCATATCAATGAGAAAAGGATGCCCACCAGGACCAGTTTGACCTTCCCGAGGCCGGTTTCCGGGCGGTTCCTTTTCGACCTCATGGCAGTTCCGTCACTCCCTTGTTCGCTTCCGGTTGGGCGGGTTCGTCCATTCTGCGAATCTGGCCCGGCGCAGCCGGGCCGAGACCATGCCGTTTGGCCAGTCGTTCCAATTGATAGGGCGAGAACAGATTGTCTCGCTCCACCTCCAGCTTGGCGATGAGCTGGCGTTCCTCAGTGATCTGCTTCTCCAGTTTTTCTATTCCGTAGGCGAGGTTAGTGCGCTCCATGCTGAGCCACACGGTTCCCAGAAGCAACAAAAGACCCGTGGCGATCAGGGCCAAAACCGTAAAGAACCAGTTGCGGTCAGCGTTCATTGCTGCCTCCTGTTTCCAGACGTTCGGCTACCCTGAGCTTGGCGCTTCTGCTTCGGGGGTTGTTGTACATCTCCTCCTCCGTGGGCAACTGAGGCTTCCTGGTCAGGAGCCGCAGTCTCGCGACTTTGCCGCATACGCAGACAGGCTGCGTTCGTGGGCAGTCGCATCCTTTGGCTTCTGCCTGAAAGGCGCGTTTTACCACCCTGTCTTCTAGGGAGTGGAAGGAGATGATGGCGATGCGGCCACCGGGGTTCATGTACCCGGCGATCCGATCCATAAAGGTCTCAAGCTCCTCCAACTCACGGTTCACTTCGATTCGAAGGGCCTGGAAGGTACGCGTGGCGGGATGGGTTCTGGAATTCGCCCGCCATTTGGCCGGGTAGGCCTCGCATACGATCTGCGCCAGTCGCGCCGTGTCCGTGATCTCCCCGTGTTCGCGTTCCCGAAGGATCGCACGCACGATTCGCCCTGCCATGGGCTCCTCGCCATATTTGGCGAGGATTCGTTTCAAGTCAGAGAATGAGCCCTTGTTCACCAGCCGCGAGGCCGGGGGCAGACCGCTTGCGGGGTCCATTCTCATGTCCAGGGGGCCTGATTCCATGAAGCTGAAGCCGCGATCCGGCGTGTCCAGTTGCATGGAGGAAACCCCCAGGTCGAGCACTGCCCCGTCGATGCCGTCCCATCCCGCGTCCTCAAGAGCCCGTTCAAAACAACTGAAGGCCAAGTGCTCAAATCTGGTCCTGCCCGACCATGGTTCGAGGCGCTCCCGCGCCAGCCCAAGTGCTTTGGCGTCTCGGTCCAGGCACAAGATATGTGCCTCTCCGCATGCCTTGAGGATGCCTTCAGAGTGGCCACCCATGCCCGTGGTGCCGTCCATGTAACGGCCACCAGGTTTGGGTGCAAGCCAGTCAACAACCTCATGTAAAAGAACTGTCTGGTGGAGGCCCGACTGGGTTTCGTCCATGCCCTTGCTCCTAGAAGGACGGGACAAGGCCCTGGTCGCTCATCTCCTGCGAAACATCCGCGTGCTGCTGCTCCAGCATCCGGTCGTAGGCTCGAACGTCCATAACGGCGAAATGACGTCCTGAACCCAGGACAACTACGTCCTTGTTCAATTTGCCGCTTTTTCTGAGCCGGGGTGGAATCTGGATGCGACCGTGCTTGTCGAGTTTCACCATTTCGTAACTCGAGAGATAGATGTCAATGGCGCTCTGCAGTGCATCGCTGACGGTTCTGGGTTCCAGGAGCTTCGCCTCCCAGGCGTCCCATTGCTGGGGGGTGATGCCGATGATTCTTCCACGATGCAGCGTGAGCACGAGGCAGCCTTCCGGGTGCTGGGAGTGAAAATACTCCCGGTACTCCGGAGGCAGCATCAGTCGGCCCTTAGGGTCCAGACTGCGATCTACGTGTCCTCGAAAAATCATCGCTTCATTCCACCTTGGTTCCCGAATCCTCCACTTCTATCCCTTTCTTACCACCTTTTACCATCTTTCTACCACCTCACCCCTAGCTCTATTGCTTGGAGCCTGACAACCAAAAAGCGTTTTCAATTGATAAAAATAAGGCTAGTGTATGGGATAAGGGTTGGATTCTGATTCGGGAATGGGTATGCAGTACCTGTGACCAGTCTGCTCAACTCGCAGTATTGACTAATGAAAGGAACCGCGACGGGGACTTCTCGTCCTGCACATGGAGAGCGCATGAGAACAAAGATTATCGCCACATTGGGTCCTGGCACCCAGACCAAGGAAGCCGTCAAGGGCCTCGCCGAAGCTGGAGCAAGAATTTTCCGGCTCAACTTTTCTCATGGTGGCAAGGAATTTTTCGAGAAATTGGTTAAGATTATTCGCGAAGTGGAGGCCGAAACCGGCTTTGTCCTGACCATCATGCAAGATCTCTCCGGTCCGAAAATCCGCACCTGCGATATAGGTCGCGGCACCATCGACGCGGTCAAGGGTACGGAGGTCCTCCTCGGTGTCCCCGGACTGGAGGTGGAGTTCAAGGAGCCGTATATCTGCCTGGATCAGGCGGAAATCATCAAGAGTCTCAAAGTGGGCGAGGCTGTGGCCCTGTCCGACGGCATGCTACGTTTCAATGTCACGGAGCGAGTGGACGAGTATGTGGTCCGTATGGTGGCGGAAAACTCCGGAATGGCCCCGCCGCGCAAGGGCATAGCCTTCCCTGGAAAGACCACGACCCTCGAGGCCGTCACTGTCAAGGACAAGGCGGACCTAGCCATTGGTATGGAGCTTGGCGTCGATGCCGTGGCTATCAGCTATGTCCAGCGTGCCGAGGATATCGTCGGGCTGAAAAGGCTGATGGATGAACACGGCAGACAGCTGCCCATCGTAGCCAAGCTGGAGCGCCCCGCAGCTATCCAGAATCTTGAGCGGATCATCGAGGAATCCTCGGGTATCATGGTGGCTCGCGGCGACCTGGGACTGGAATGCGACCTGGCGACCCTGCCCACCCTGCAGAAGCGGATCATCAATGCCTGCAACGCGGCCGGCAAGCCGGTCATCGTGGCCACCCAGATGCTGTTGTCAATGTGCAACAATCCTATGCCCACCAGGGCCGAGACCACGGACGTGGCCAATGCCATTCTGGACGGCGCGGACTGCATCATGCTTTCAGAGGAAACGGCCATCGGCAAATACCCCATCGAGACCGTGCAGTTCATGGTCAAGATCGGCGAGGCAGCCGAACAGTATCGGTTCGAGGATGTGTACGAAGGTCCGCGCACCCCGGGCGACCAGGCCCAACCTGCCAAGTTTCTGGCCTATGCGGCCTGCCTGCTGGCAGACAAGACTCGGTCCAAGGCGCTGGTGAGTCATTCAACCTCCGGCACAACGGCCCGGACCCTCTCGGCCTGCCGTCCCCGTCAACCCATCTATGCCCTGAGCCCGGACACTAGGGCCCGGCACTTTTCCAACCTCTCCTGGGGCGTGATTCCGGCTATTCCCGATGAACGCATTGACAGCCATCAGGAAAGAGCGGAAAAATTCGTTCAGGACAGCCCCTTGTTCTCCGAAGGTGACACCGTTGTCGTCACCGCAGGTCAACCCACCAAGAACAAGCTCAACAAACAGACCAACGTGGTCAAGGTATACGAGAAATAGTAATGGCAAAAACGTCTGAAATCCCTGATGCGCTCAATGAGGAATACTACCAGATAAGCGCCGACATCCTGGGCAGCTTCAACAAGTACCGGCCGCCCATCAATATCTACCGGTTCGTGGAGAATGTCGCCCGGGTCGCGCCTTTCTACCGGAAGGGCGGTCGGTTGACCAATGAGCAAATCGAAGAGTTGGCCCAGATGGTCAACGACGGGCTGGTTTTTGTCTCCCGCGAAGACCATCCGGTATACGTCAAGCACATCAGCTATCAGCTCGACCTGGTGCTGGTGGACAAGAACCTGAAGGAGCGGGAGATCGCGGATATATTCACCCAGGCCCTGACCCGTCGCATCGGCGAGTTTATGGAGCAGCCGGTGAAGATAGTCTTCGACAAGCTCTATTCCGACCTCATGGTCCTCACCGAGTATATCTTTCAGGATATCCATCGCATCCGCGCCCTCTTCAGACGTCTGCATACCGAGCATTCGCTGGAAAACCACTCCTTCAACAGCGGTGTTGTGGGGCTGAATCTTTTTGGTTCCATCAAGGCGCGGGATTTCGAAGAGGGCGGGGTCAAGCGCAAGATGTTCGACAATCTCACCCTGGGGCTGTTCCTGCATGACATGGGCATGACCAAGGTCGCCAAGTTCCTGCGCGACAAGACACAGGCCTTGACCCAGGAGGAGCGGCAGAAAGTCACGATGCACCCCAAGTCCGGGTTGGACATGCTCAACAAGCTGGAAATCAAATTCCCCGAGACCCTTGCCTGCGTCATGGAGCACCATGAGCGACTCAACCGGACCGGGTATCCCCAGAAAAAGGGTGCAGAGGAACTGAGCTTCGAAGGCAAACTTTGCGCCGTGGTGGATTCCTTCAGCGCCATGATCACCAAACGGCCCTATGCCGAGGCCATGGATCAGATGAAGGCCAGCGCGACCCTGACCAAGGATCCCACCTACGACAAGAAGATTGCCGATGCCCTGCAAGTCATGTTGGTCCAGCTGATGAAACTGTAGCGGATTGATTGTTGCCATTTTCGCACTGAAGGCCCGTTCGTGTCCCGGACGGGCCTTTTCATGCCAGAGGGAAAACAGCCTGGAAAAAGTTCTGTAAAAATGAACGGCTGGATTCGTGCTCACCTTGACCGCGCGGGTTCCGGTGCGCATCATGAGACCATGAACACAAGAAAACCATACCTGCTTTCAATTGCCGTTCCCCGTGTTTCCAGTGCCCTGCGTCTCGGTCTGGTGACCTTGCTGACCCTGGCCGCTCTGTTGCTCTTTTCTGTCCTTACGGCCCATGCTGGGCTCAGGCGTGACTATCCTTTTGCAGCAGGCGAGAAGCTGACCTACGACATCTACTGGACCGTGGTGCATGCCGGACAGGCCACCCTGGAGGTCCTGCCCGACGAGGAGGTTAAGGGGGAGGCTGCCCGCCATTTCCACGCCACGGCCCGGACCTCCGAGTTTGTGGACAATTTCTACAAGGTTCGAGACACGCTCGATTCCTGGACCGATCCAGCGGTGGACCGCACCTTGAAATTTCATCAGGTGCAGCGCGAGGGCACCTATAAGAAGGACACCATCTTCGACATGGACTGGCCTGGAAAGAACCTCGATCTGTACGGCATCCAGGGTTTCAAAGGTTCGCTTCCCCTCGACGGTCCCGTGCTCGACTCCCTCTCAGCCCTCTATGCCTTTCGCACCCACCCGCTCTTCGCCGACCGGGTCGTGGAGAACCAGGTGACGGACGGCAAGAAGATCGTGCTGGGCCGGACTAGCGTCGTGGGTCGAGAGACAATCGAGACGGACCTCGGGGAGTTCGATTGCTTCCGTGCCGAGGTCGACACCAAGGACATCGGCGGCGTATTCAAGAAAAGTCCTGGCGCGTCGGTGATAATCTGGTTCACGGCAGACGAGCGCAGACTTCCGATACGGGTAAAGAGCAAGGTCAGCGTGGGCCATTTTTCTCTTGAGTTGGTGCGTGTGGAGTCGGTGGCCGAGGTGGCCGGGCTTTAGATTCATGGAGGAAGTCACGGATGTTTCAGACCATCAAGAAAATTCTGCTCGTCGTTGGCGTCATCTTTCTCGTCTGGTTCGTGACCTTTGTCCTCGACCTAGTCCTGACCCTGTCCGATCTAGCCGCCCGCTTCAGTCCGGCTCTGGAACCCTGGGTCTTCTGGCCGCTCATGCTCCTGGTCGGTCTCGGCTTTGCCTGGCTTATTGCCGTGGTATTCTTTCGCCCCAAGCCTATGGTCGTGCCCACGGACCCAACAGCCGAAGAGCTGGCCCTGTTCCGTAGTCAGTTGGCCCTGCGGCTCTCGAAGAATTATTATGTGTCGCAGGCCGGTATTGAACCCTGGGCACCGGAGGGAATGGAACAGGCCCTGACCTTGCTGGATGAACGCGCCAACCGCGAGATCAAGAGCACGGCCAAGCAGGTGTTTCTGGGCACGGCTCTCTCCCAGAACGGCAAGGCCGACGCCCTGATCCTGTTTTTCTCCCTTGCCCGGCTCATCTGGGTGGTCTCAAAAATCTACAATCAACGTCCGCACTTCCGGGAACTCTATCACCTCTATCTGAACGTTGCCGCCTCCACGCTCATCGCCTCGCGCATCGGCGATGCAGAGATGGAAACCCAGGTGCGCATTATCATCGAACCTATGCTCCGGCACTCGGCCATTACCATGATCCCAGGCGCGGGCAAGGTCCTGCCGGTCATCATGACCTCGGCTTTGGATGGGGGCGGCAGTGCTTTCATGGTCCTGCGCGTGGGCATCATCGCCCGGAATTACATGAGCCTCAATTTGGAGCCGGGCCGCTCGGCGCGGCGGATGGCCTCTCTGGAGGCGGGCAAGATGTTCGGTGAGGTCTCCGTGGGCACGGTAACCAGCATCGCCACGGCCCTGGTCACGGCCACGGGCGGGATCATCTACAAAGGGGCTGCCCGGGCCGCAGGCCTGACCGCAGACGCCGCCACGTCCTCGGGCTCGGCCCTGGCCGGCGGTGCAAAAACAGCCCTCACCGGCGTGGGCGGAGCAGGTAAAAAGAGTGCCACCGTTCTTGCCAAGGCCGTCCGAACAACCGGTAACCTGCTGGCGAAAAACGCAATCACGCTTGGCACAATCGCCGGGAAAAACCTCGGCACAGGTGTACGGGCCGCAGCCCTTGGGGCGAAAAACGGTGCAGGGTTCGTTGTTGGGAAGATGAAAGGGCTGGTTCGAAGGAAAAGGGACGAGGCCTGACTCTTTTCGGCGCTTCCTTAAAACGCCACGGAGAGCAGCAGCGAGCCGAACATGTGGATCTTTTCCTGGCCGTGGAATTCCTTGGTGCGCAGGGCCTGGGTGTAGGTGAGGGTGTAGTCGTCCCCGTTCATGGAGAAGCCTGCGAAGAGGTCTGCCACCAGGGGAAGTTTGTCCACGCGCGGGCTATCCTGCCAGGTGTTACCGTCCAGAAAGATATTTCGGGCCACGGCCCGGCCGTCGAAACCTGCGAAGAAATGGGCGCCGTAGCCGGGCGCTTGGGCATCGGTGGTAGCAGCGCTGACGCCTGTTGCCGGCCCGATGAGCGAGGAGCCGAAGTTGTTGGGCAAGTTGAAGCCCAGGCGGAATTCGCCGCCCAGATTGGCGTAGGTGTAGATATTGCCCACAGTTGCACCTGTGTGGGGAATGATATCCGCCCCCCAGCCCTGAGGGGTGGCCTCGGTGAACCAGCGGAAGCTCCGCTGCCAAGTGAACATCAGCCCTGGTTCGTCTTTCAGTTGATGGTCCCATCCGTCGGAGCGGCGTACACCGATGAGGTTGTGGAAATTGTTTTGCACCTGTTTGCCCAGGGCCGAGGGACCGACCATGCCGATGGTGGTCTCGAAAACATCCAGCACCTTTTCATTCTTGCTGTGCAGGCCCATGGAGGCGAAGAGCCAGCCCGCATAGGGCCGGTCGTTTTCTACCAGTTCCTCGGTGTAGACATCTACGGGCGTAAAGATGGTTTGGCCCATGGACAGGCTGACCGAGCGTTCCCGCTCCCCGCTGTTCACGAAGGGCGCGTATTCTCCGTAGACGGTGAGCAGTTTCGGCAGCCGCTCATCCTCCACCCAGCGGCTGATGTCCGGCGAGACCCAGGTGAGCAAGGCCCCTGTGGAGTAATACTGGTCCGTGCCCCCGCCGAACTTGTCGTTCTCGATGACCAGGATGAAAGTGCCATACTCCCCGGCGTAGTTGTCGGTCTGGGCCATGGCCGGTGCGGCAACAAGGCCTAGGACCAGGGCGATCAGGAGCAGGAGCGGGGAATGAAAATATCGTGGTGTCATTATTAGTATCTTCAGGTGGCGGTCAGCCGTAACTTGGTGCTGCGGGGAAATTCTCGTTTGAATAATGCCTTGAGAAGCTTTTTGAGTCCGGCCGCATCACTAACGTGCTCGGCGCGATCGAAACCATACTGGACAACCTGGAAGGTGTCGATCTCTTTGCGGCCCACTTGGAGGAAGCGGTCACGTTTATAACTCTCCACGCGCAGGGAGTGGCCCAGGGGGAGCTTCCGCGCTCTGTCGGAGACGAGGATTTCTGCACGGGCCCGGTCGATCACAGGGTTTTCATCTCCCTGAGTTTGAAGGGATCGCAGGGGCCGAGGTCGTAGAGGCGGATCTTGGTGGAGCGGGGAAATTCTCGTTTCAGCAGCAGCTTCAGAATCCTGCCCATTTTGCTGAACGAGGTTTGGAATTGCGCCTGTTCAAAGCCATTTTCCACCACCAAAAAATCGTCTGCGCTGATTTTCTTGATGACAACGGACCGGTTCCTCTTGTAAGTGCGCAGGTCCAGACAGTGACCGGGTTCCAGCTTTTTCAATTTCAGGAGCACTGTATCGATGGCAGTGGTCTTATCTATCATGCCTTGGGGATAGCCGGGCCGCGTGAAATATGTCAATATACACTCCCCCGGTACACCGCAGTGATATGCGGCATAAGTGAACTACAGAAAGGGATTCCTAAGGGGCCTTGCCCCTTAGGTTGCCGAATGGCCCAAAAAAATAACATGGTCCTACAATATTTTAAGAAAAACAGCAGAAACGAGCAAAAACATGACAATGCAATTACATGACATCATAGAATGCACCATCGAATCCCTGGCCTTTGGTGGCCGCGGTGTGGCGCGGGTCGAGGGCCGAGTCTTCTTCGTGGAGCGCGTGGTGCCGGGCCAGACGGTCAAGGCGCGGATCACCAAACTCAGCAAGCGGTTTGCCGAGGCCATCAGTGTCGAGGTGATCAAGCAGTCCCCGGACTTCACCGAGCCTTTCTGCCGTCATTTCGGCGAGTGTGGCGGCTGTGCCCACCAGGACGTGTCCTATGCTGCCCAATTGCGCGAGAAACAGGCCCAGGTGGTGGATGCCATGGCTCGCATCGGCAAACTGGAATTTGAGGAAGTGCTGCCCATTCTGGGCTCTCCCAAGGAGCGCAACTATCGCAACAAGATGGAATTTTCCTTTTCCGGCAAAGGCAAGGGGCTCTCGTTGGGGTTGCGCGAACGGGGTGGCAAGACGGTGGTGGACATCGTCACCTGCCATCTCATGAGCGAGGAGTGTGTGACCTTGGTGAACGAGGTGCGCGAGTTCTGCCGCGAGTCCGGCATACCGGCCTATGACCCCAAGACGCAGGAAGGATTCTGGCGTCATCTGGTGGTGCGCGAGTCCGTGGCTTCCGGCGAGCGCATGGCCCATTTGATAACCTCGTCCGGACGTCGCCATTTCGACGTCGTCGGATCCCTTGGTGACTATCTGACCGGGGCCTGGGGAGTGGATCGTTTTGTTCATTCCACCCGCAAATCACGGGCCGAACTGGCCTTTGGCGAGTGGGAGGTGCGCGACATGGGCGGGCGGCTCATTGAGGAGCGACTCCAGGTGGCCGACCGCTCGGTCCGCTATGCGATCTCCCCCAACGCCTTTTTCCAGCCCAATTCCCACACGGCAGCGCTTTTGTATTCCACGGTGTTGGAATTTGCCGGGCTGACCGGCAGCGAATCCGTGCTTGATTTGTATTGCGGTTCCGGCGGCATTTCCCTGGCGCTGGCTGGCCATGCGGCCAAGGTGGTCGGCATCGAACTTGCCGTGGCTTCGGTTCAGAACGCTGATTACAGTGCCAAGCTGAACAATCTGGACAATTGTCTCTTCCTGGCCTCTGACCTGGGAGAGGAGAGCGGGACCCTCAAGAACGCCTCGCGGCCCGATGTTCTGGTGGTGGACCCTCCGCGTGGCGGTATGCGCCCGGAGGTGGTGGACGCCATCCGCACCCTGGGTCCGAACCGTGTCGTGGCAGTGTCCTGTGATCCGCCGGCCCTTGCCCGCGACCTTGCTCGCCTGGGCTATCGCCCGGTGAAACTCCAGGCCATCGACCAGTTCCCGCAAACCCCGCATGTGGAATGCGTGGCCTTGCTCGAGAAGGCTTAGGAAAGGAGGGCGGATATTCGATTCCGCCCCAATGAGCCATGCTTCAGGGCAGCCGGGAAACCAGCTGCCCTTTTTCTTAGGAGTCGCTGGGCAGCTTGTGCTTCATCCTGACGGTGATGACGGGGCAGGGGGCGATGTGGAGCAGGGTATGCGCTGTGGAGCCAAGCACCAGGCCAGCCAGCTTGGAGCGGCCTCGCGATCCTATGATGATGATATCGGCGTGTTCCCGCTCTGCGGCGGCGGACAGGGCCTCGGCCGCTGGGCCGTCCAGAATGAGGGTTTCGTAGGGAATCTGATTCTTGTCCAGGAGTTCCTTGTACCAGGCCTGGTTGTGCTTGGCCGCGTTACGCATGGCCTTGATGGAATATTGATGGGATGGGTCCTCAGAGACAATGGTCTGACCACGATAGGTCGAAACGATGACCACCGTGGAGCCGAAGGCCTTGGCAATATCCAGAGCGTACAAAGCCGCTCGCTTGGAGTGCTCGGAACCGTCCGCCCCGAGCAGGATTCTCTTCATGGGCATGCCCAATCTCCTTTGCTGATTTGCAATATGTTTACGCGCAATGATAACAGGCTTGTATCGTTTGTCAAAACACTTCTGTCCTGCAGACCCGAACAGGCCGAGGCTTGCTAACCTGATATATCGCGAGTAGGTAGGTATGAATTCCAAGGAGCTTGAACCCATGTCCACCAATATCCGCAAGAGCCTTCTCGATTTGATTTTTTCCGGCGCGTACATGAAACGCTGGAACGACAAGCTTCGGCCCATCGAATTGGTGGAAGTGGACAAACAGGCCCACAAGATGATCGTGGCCTGGCTCCTGTTCATGGTCAACACCCGAGACATGGATGAAGAGACACGACTTGAAGTGGGGCGGCGTGTGGTCGAGGGAGGTATGTTCGACTACCTCTACCGGTTGGTCATCACCGACATCAAACCACCGGTCTTCTACCGCATCAAGGAAAATCCCGAGGATTACAAAAAACTCTCTGCCTGGGTTCTGGGCAAGCTCAAACCCAAATTAGCCCCTCTGGGCGTGGAATTCTGGCAGCGGCTCACAGAGTGGCTCATGGAGCCCGAAGACCTGGACCTGCCCCGCCGCATCCTCTCCGCCTCCCATCTCTACGCAAGTTATTACGAGTTCCGGCTGATCAAGGGTATCAACCCCCCCGGTTTCGATATGGCCGATATCGAGCAGAGTTTCATTGACCGGCTCACGGCGCTCAGCGCGGATGTCGATGGCGTCACCGGCCTGCTCTCCGGCCTTGATGACGACTCCGATGACGTGCTCGGCAACCTGGCTGCCTTGTGCGGCCACCTCCGCTTCCAACAGCGTTGGTCCCAAACCCCGCGGGTGCCCGAGACCTCGGTCCTTGGCCATATGTTCGTGGTGGCCGCGTTTTCCTGGTTTTTCAGCATGGAGGTCGATGCCTGTCGCCTGCGGTTGCAGAATAATTTCTTCGGCGGCCTGTTTCACGACCTGCCCGAATTGCTCACCCGCGACATCATCTCGCCAGTCAAACAGTCTGCCCCGGAGATTGCGGACCTGATCCGCAATTATGAGGAAAGAGAGACGGAAAGGGTGGTGCTCGGGCCCCTGCGAAAGGGTGGGTACGCCGATGTTGCCGACCGCCTGGAGTTCTTCCTGGGCACGGAGATCGGGTCGGAATTCAAGGCCTGTGCCTTTGTGGATGGCGAGATACGTCACGTCAGCTCCGAGGAACTTGCCGCCGCCTACAATGAAGATCGCTTCGATCCCAAGGATGGGGAACTGCTCAAGATGTGCGACCGCCTCTCGGCCTTCATAGAGGCCTATGCTGCCATCAAGAACGGCATCTCCGCTGATCAGCTCCACTCTGCGGTCTGGCGCATCCGGGCTGAATACGAAGATATCCCCGAGGTAGCCGGGGTCCAGATCGGAGCAGTCCTCGCGGACTTCGATTAACCCTCTCCCCCGCCTTTCACTTCCTCTCATCCCAGCCCTCCGGCAGGGAGACATCCCAGTCCACAATGCACATGCTGGCACTCCAGCGGGAGCCCAAAAAAAGGCAGGGCCGAAGCCCTGCCTTGATGATCTGTGAGAGGCGTCGCTTACTTGTTGAAGCGGCGGCGCATGCCGACCAGACCCATGAGGCCGGAGCCCATGATCCAGATGGCGGCGGGGATCGGGGTGGCAGCGGCAACGGTCTGGCTCGCAGCGGCGGTCAGGTCGTAGTCAACTTCACCAATCGTGTTCGCAGAGGCGTCCAGGAAGGCCTGCGCGTTCAGCGTGTTTCCATCGCTGAAGCGGACGGCGATCAGGACGTCGTTGAAGTCAGGGGTGCCGATGGACGGGGTCACGCCGAAGTCGATTGAATAGGTCTTGCCGACGGTGAAGTCGGAACCATAGAACTTGAAGGTGGCGGTGTTATGCCCATCTGCGGCTGCGTCGGTGGGAATGAGGCTAGCAGTGACGCCAGTAGCACCGGAGAAGGGGTTGGCCAGGGTGTCATAGACCGTGCCCTGGGTAAAGGTCAGAGTGACATCGGTGATGGTAACCCAGGGGTTGAGCTGGGCAGTGTTCTCAATGGCGAACCCACCAGCATCGTTCAGGCCGAAGTTAAAACCGATCGTGGCTGCGCTGGCAGCGGAGGCGAAAAGCACTCCCGTCAGCAAAAGAGCCAGGGTAATCGAATAAATACGCTTCATTTTCTTCTCCTCGTATAACGAAATCAGTTGGCGATCCATCTCGTTAATCTTGTATATAAGTATAGTTCCGGAAAATTGCAAGTGTTATCTGCGGTTGTCCGGTGTCTTTATGCTCATGAAACACTGCCCTCCCTTGCTTTGTCGCCGTTCAAGCCAACCGTTCAGTTCGGGTTGCACTGGGGCGTCATGAGCCAATTCGGTCAAATTGGCTCATGACTTAAGGGGGAGACTATTTTGTCAGCTTGCCTCATCTGGACCAGGTGTCGCGGTTTATGCGGTACAGCCCGATCATTCCGATCAACCCTGAGCCCATGAGCAGGAGAGACCCAGGGATGGGGGTGGTGGCCGCAACGGACTGCTTAGCAAAACCAACGTACTTGTAGTCCGGGGTTGCGAGACTCGAGTCAAAGAACACTTCGCCGTTCAGGGTATACCCGTTGCTGAAGACCACGGAGACCAGGATATCCTTGGCACCAGGTACGGCAATGGGGCTGTTTACGCCGAAATTGACAGAGTAGCTGTTCCCGGTGGTAAACCCGGAGCCGTAGAAGGTGAAGATGGCCGACGTCTGGCCGTCAGTTGCCGCATTGTCAGGTGTGTTCCCGGCCACGCCGGTGGCACCAGAAAATGGGTTCGTCCCCGTTTCGTAGGTGGTGCCCTGGTTAAAGGTCAGTGTCAGAGACACGATTGAGGACCACGGATTGTCTTCGGAGGTGTTCATGACCCCGAAGCCACCGTTGTCGTTCAGTCCGAAGTCAAAGCCGATGGTTGCTGCGTTGGCAATTGGGGCGAAAAGCCCACCAGCCACGAGAAAAACCATAGCGAAGACAAGGATACGATTCATTACGCTTCCTCCTTCTTGATACTGTTGGCTGGCGACCCTATCTATATATTCTTGGTAAATAATAGAACAACTGGGAGAGCGAATGCAATGAGAAAGAGATGTGTTTAAGACTTTTGTACAAAAGATAACAGAAAAAATAACATG
>JAHJKV010000113.1 GCA_018822065.1 Pseudomonadota bacterium | reverse complement strand
GTGTAGCCCGCGGGAAGGTGCGCCGTTCCCTTGACGCAGGGCAGGCCGGTAGCCTCAGACGCGGCCCGGAGATGGCGGTCCAAGTCCGGCGACGAGGAGGAAATCGACGACCTCTTAAGCGATTGGGCCGGTATCAGCAGGACCTGGGAACGCTTCAAGCTCTCTCCTGGCAGGGACCGGAGTCTTATTGAGTTTTTCGAGTACAAGTGCAAAAGGGACATCCTCGTACTTGACCAGAACTACGACTACAATTTCCCAGGGAGAAGCGGCCACAGTATATACGTGTTGAGCTCCGAACCCGAAAAACTTCGACAAGAGGCCCGACAGATCGTTGCCAAAAAAATACGGACGAACATGAAGTCGATCCGCAAACAGCAACGAGCAGGTAAGCGGTTCTACCCTAGACCAAACATCATGCTGTCCGGCAATTCCGATGTAAGCCCAGATCCGAGACCATTCGACGAGAGCATGTTGGTGAAGGATATGTGCATCAACTACTGGCAATATGGACTAGCCCTGAAAGACGCCAAACTCATACGTGAAGGTACCGTACACCTTTGTTCATACTGGCAAGGTATCTGCGGCGTCGACTCGCAGATCGAATCAGCCCATATAAGACGCACAGACACCCATGAGGAGCTCTGGAATGACAACGGTTTGGTGCTCTCCGTTGAAAAGTTGCCAAAACTTGATGATTTTGAGTGTGGATTGAACCTACTCCACAAACACATAAGTTCCAGTCCCGACGACTACGAGGGCGGAGGCATCATCTCCAAAGAAGCTTTCCAAGGCTTGGTCGAGTACAAGGACGTCTGCTGGAGGAATCGCCAGGGAGGCAACCAATGAGCTACATCGACACCACGCTGTTCCTCGGCTGAAACAGTGAGAATGAATGGGAAGAAATGGGAAGGAAATAGAAGGTAGTGAAGAGCCTGACGACAACTTGCCCCCCTGTTTGCCCGGTAAAAAAGGAAACCGTCTTCGTTTCCCTCTTCAAGGTTAGCCATACGGTTAGCCAGCCAGTGGGCACTATAAAAAGGGACCTAGGATATTATCCTAAGTCCCTGAGATGTTAGTTGCGGAGCCGACGAGACTCGAACTCGCGGCCTCCGGCGTGACAGGCCGGTCCATCAGAAAACAGTAAACAAAAGGCAGCGCAGAATAGTAATATTCCCGCTCAAGTGCTGGGGATAGTGTTGGGGAAAAGAAAGAGGCCTACGAGGAAGTTCTCGTAAGCCTCTAATTTCTTTGGTAGCGGGGACAGGATTTGAACCTGCGACCTTCGGGTTATGAGCCCATTTCTCGTTTGGGTATAGGTGCAAAGTGAAGCGAAAAGGGGGCGGCCATACCGCCACCAACACAGCCACCAGATGCCTCGATAGTGAAAAAGCCGGTTACAATAAATATCATAACCGGCTTTTTTTTCTGGAGCCAGGAAGGCGATTTGAACGCCCGACCTGCTGATTACGAATCAGCTGCTCTACCAGCTGAGCTATCCTGGCATGGTGGGACTGGATAATTATCTTTGCAGGCGTCGCGCGTCAAGGAAAAAACGAGGTGTTTGCAGGCGGAATGACCGGTTGGTGCGGGGTTTGGTGGGGGGCGTGGAGCAGGGGTATTGTCAGTCCAGGGAGTTCAACTCCTCACTTTCCTTGCAGAGGATGAGGCAATTCCCCTCCTGGCCGTCCATGAGGCTGTCCAGACTGATGGCGTCGAGTTCCTGCTCAAGCAGGCGTGAGACGTTCAGCCAGGCTCCTCTGGTCGGGCAGTTCTGGAGGCGGTCGCAGATCGTGGCGTCTTCGCAGCAGTGGGTGAGATTGATGCCGCCCTCCATGATGCGCACGATGTCGCCCAGGCTTATTTCCGCCGCGGCCTTGGCCAGGATATGGCCGCCACTGGCTCCCCGGAGGGATTGTATGAGCCCGGCTTGTTTCAAGGGCTTGAATATCTGCTCGATGAATTTCACCGAAATGCCTGTCTGGCTCGACAAGGAGGAAGCGTTGAGCGGAGTCGCATCCTTTTGGGCTGCAAGTACCAGCAGCAATCTGGAGGCATATCGGGCTCGTGCGGATAGTTTCATTTACGTTTGTCTGTACAAGCAGTTATTATGGGTACCAATATGAACTTGAGGTAGCATAAAGGATGGTAGTTGTTAAGCCGGGTCTCGGGCGGGGTTGCCGCAGGTGTTTAGGAAAGCTCTCCAGGGGGCGTTTTTTCAAGCGATGTCAGCTCTGACGGAGCTGCGGGCAGGGTAGCGGCGACTCGCAAGTCTGTATCGTCAGTCGCAGCGTTTCGCTGCCTCGGCTAGTTTTCTGGGAAGCCTGATGGTGAAGGTGGTGCCCTGTCTCAGGGTTGAGTTCACAGTAATGTTGCCGCCGTGCTTTTCGATGACCTGGTTGGCGATGAACAGCCCCAGGCCCGTGCCACGGTCGCCTTTGGAAGAAAAGAATAGCGTGAACATCTTCTCGCTGGTCTCCTGGCTCATGCCGGTGCCATTGTCGGCCACGGTAATGACCACGTCCGGACCGTCGTTCTGGACGCCCAGGCGCACGGCGTGGTCCGGCTTGGCCTTGTCTGTGGCGCAGGCCTCCACCGCGTTTTCCAGGATGTTCACCAGGGCGGAGGAGAGCACGCCTGCATCCACCTCGAATTCCCCCAGGTCCTCTGGGATCTCCCGTACAAAGTCGACGCAGGCATTCCCTGCCTTGGGCTCGACGACATCGGCCAG
>JAHJKV010000112.1 GCA_018822065.1 Pseudomonadota bacterium | reverse complement strand
CGATTGAGAATCACCCCGCGCAGGTCCACACCCTTTTCGAATGCGGCGCACCCGGCCACCACAGCGGCCACGGTGCGGGTCATCTTGGTGCAATCGAGGATGAGCACCACCGGCGTTTTGAGCTGGCGGGCGAGTTGGGCCGTGGAACAGGACCCCTCTACGTCCTTACCGTCGAAGAGCCCCCGGTTGCCTTCGATGACCGCCACGTCGAAGCCGTTGGCCTTTTCGGCATAGAGGGCCCGAAGCTGATCGCCGACGAGAAAACAGGGGTCAAGATTGGTGGCAGGGGTTCGGGCGGCCAGGGTCAGCCAGTTGGCGTCGATGTAGTCCGGGCCTTTTTTGAAGGGCTTGACCCGGTGGCCAGCATCTGTCCATGCCCGGATGAGTCCGAGGGAGACAATTGTCTTGCCTGCCCCGCCGGAGAGACCGGCAAGGAGGATTCTGGGGATGGGACTGGTTGCGCTCATATATCAAAAAAGGCCTTGCCCATGCTCGATGGGCAAGGCCTTTGCGACACAGTTGTGCGGGGTCGTGGCTTAGGCCTCGCCCTCGCCAGCGCTCTGCTTACCAGCACCGGCCAGACCGTACATGGTAGTTGAGCCGGAGGACCAAAAGATCAGGACGCCCTCGTTAACCAGAGTGGTCAGAATCTTTTTCACTTCGCGAGGCTTACCGTCTTCGAAAATCTTCGTGAAGTCGTTGAAGTAAAATTTGCTCTTCATCTTGCCCTTATCTTCGAGCATCTTGAGAATCTGTTCTTTGGCATCATCAGGCAGAGCCATAACGATCTCCTTGTTTGAAGTGAAACAGGGGGACGGCGTTTGCCGCCCCCCTTCATAATCAGGCAGTCTTAGAACTTAAACTGCGAGGTCTGACGCCAAGTGTAGTACGCCGGATCGCGGAAATCATCGATCAGGTGCTCGGTGAACTCCAGGTCACACTTCTCGAAGAAGCGCTCCCAACCAATACGGCAAGCCCAGTCGCCCAGACGTTCGTACTTTTTGGCATCCGCAGCGTAGACATCGAGGATCTTCTTCACGGTCGCAGTCATCGTGGGCCAACGCGGGGGCTCGTTGGGGATGAAAGGCACAACAACACGGGAGAAGGCCGGGTGGCTGATACGGTTGGAGATCTTGCCACCAACCATCAGTGCGATGCCGTCACCCTGGGCGTCGGCCAAAGGCATGGCCGGACACATGGTGTAGCAGTTGCCGCAGAACATGCAACGCTCGTTCTTGACGGCGACGGTGTTGTACTTTTCGCCGTCGATCTCGATCTTGGTCGGACGGATGGCACCAGTGGGACAGGCCGCCACGGCCAAGGGCACTTCGCAGATGTTGTCGAGGATCTTGTGATCGATCATTGGCGGCTTGCGGTGGATGCCCAGGATGGCGATGTCGGAGCAGTGCACAGCACCACACATGTTCAGACAACAAGCCATGGAGATGCGCACGGGAGCAGGAAGGCGCATGTTGGTGAACTCTTCGAACACGGCGTCCATAGTAGCCTTGACGGTACCGGAGGCGTCGGTTGCCGGAGTGTGACAGTGGACCCAACCCTGGGTGTGGACGATGTTGGTAACACCAGCACCGGTACCACCGACAGGGAACTTCTGGGAACCGCCATCAAACTTCTGAGCATTGAGATATGCCTTGAGCTTGAGGGCAGCGTCCTTGGTCTCGACCATGAGTTCAATGTTGTTACGAGTGGTGAAGCGAAGCTTTCCACCGCAATATTTATCTGCAATGGCGCAGATTTCGCGGATGTGGGTGATCGTCATCAGACGGGCACCACCAAAGCGTACGGTGTAGATTTCGTCACCGGATTCGGCTTTGTGCATGAGCACGCCGGGCTCCAGAATCTCGTGATAGAGCCATTTTCCGAAGTTCTTTTTACACATTTCAGGCAGGAACTGCTCGAAATGCTTGGGGCCGATGTCCGTGATACGGTTTTCCATCGGTTTCGCAGGATTATATCCGGAAGAGATAAAAGCCATGTCTTTTCCTCCCTTTTCTTACAGCTTGTGGCGCTTTCTGTAGTCAGCGATGTCGTTATCCCAGCCGCCCGTGACGTCTTCGGCCTTCCAGAAGATGTAGGGGTTGGTGCGGGGTTCCTGAACCTGACGGACGTCAAAGGGCACGCCAGCCGCCTTGATGATGGCCTGGAAGCCCATACGCTTCATGGTCTCACCGAGACGTTCGCGGTTCTTGCCTTCTTCCATCCAGAAGTCCCAGATGCCTTCTACGACGTCCTTGATTTCGCGGTACTCGTTGCCCTCATCGACGACGACGAACGGCATGAGCAGGGAGCCCATCTGGGCACCATCGAGGATCGGAGACTTGGCGCCACAGAAGATCATGGCGCCAGTGTCCTCACCGATGCGGCAGGCCTGGGGCATGGTGTTGATGCAGTGCATGCAACGGACGCATTCCTTGGCATCAATCAGCAGTTTGCCACCCTCATAAGAAAGGCACTGCGAGGGACACAGGTCGATGACTTCAGCCTGGATGTCAAACTTGCCCCAGTCGCGACCAGAGTGGGCGCCAGCGTTGGGGGCGATCTCGCCAGCAACGTACGCGGCGACCGCTTTCTGGTCGATGCGGAGGCTGTCGCGCCAGGTGCCCATCACGGAGAAGTCGGAGCGGGCGATGGACGCCACGCAGCCGTTGGGGCAGCCATCGAACTTGAACTTGAACTTGTACGGGAAGGCCGGGCGGTGGAGCTCGTCCTGGTACTCGTTGGTCATGTCGTGGCACAAGCCCTGCGTGTCGTAGCAGGCATACTCGCAACGGGACATGCCTAAGCAGGTAGCGGGGGTACGCAGGTTGGAACCGGAGCCACCGAGGTCGGTTTCGAGGTTGTGAGTCAGTTCGTAGAAGATCTCTTCGAGCTGCGGGGTGGTGGTACCGATGAACACGATGTCGCCGGTGGCGCCATGCATGTTGGTCAGGCCAGAACCGCGGAGTTCCCACAGGTCGCACAGGCTACCGAGGAATTCGGTGCTGTAGTACTTGCCGGAGGGCTGGTTCACGCGAACGGTGTGGAAGTGAGCCACGCTGGGGAACATTTCGGGCTGGTCGCAGTAACGACCGATAACGCCGCCGCCGTAACCGAAAACGCCGACGATGCCGCCGTGCTTCCAGTGAGTCTCACCATCTTTGTAGGACAACTCAAGAACGCCCAACAGATCGTCAGGGCAGTCGGCAGCGACCTGGTAGTCGATGCCATTTACGTTCTTAGCTCTGCTGTCACATTCCTGCTTGATGTCGGACACAAAGCTGGGCCACGGCCCGCTTTCCAGCTGGTCCAACAGAGGAGTTTTGTGTTTCGCCATTCCCTTAACCTCCATAGATTTGATTAAGAAGTTTCCATCAACCGATCATCCGAAGTATACGGTCGGAGGACAGAAATCTCCATACCGTCCGGATACATTCAACCAAGTGATCCTAGTGATCATTGCTAAATTACGAAGAGTCAGCCGTGCTCCCTTCGAAATATGTGCAATTTAGCACAATGTCCTGCTAGTATTAAAGACAACCACACTTCTTTGTCAACCAGAAATAAGCTCGAACCATTTGATAATAGCACGCTCCCAGGCTTTGACTTGCCTTTGCCCGTGGGTCGAGGTAACGGTTTTTTCCGGTAACCCAAAGTGGTCTGGCCGACACATACTAACCCCCATCACGAGCATCATGGATACCACACAATCACCACGCTGTCGCCGCTGCGGCGACTGCTGCCGAAACGGAGGGCCAGCCTTACATTCCGACGACCTGGATTGTTTCCACGGTCCGGACGGCCTCGGCATGGAGCACCTGATCACGCTCAGGCGTGGCGAGATGGTTCGCGACCAGCCCACCTCCTCCATCGTCGCCCTCGACGAAGAGATTCTTAAAATTCGCGGAAAAGAAAATTCCAGCATCTGCCTCTTCTTCCAGGCAAACCCGGCGGGCTGCTCCATTTATGAGCGCCGACCGGCCGAATGCCGGGCTCTCTCTTGCAGTGACCCCGCCCCGCTCAAAGCCATGTATAAACAGGACCGACTGACCCGCAGCGACCTGCTCCCCGAGGGCCACCCCCTGCTGGAACTGGTTGACGAGCATGACCACCGCTGTGATCCGACCGAACTGGGTCGGCTCTGCCAACAGGTGCTCGAAAGCCAGGATCAGGACGTCATCAATGTCATCGGGGGCATGCT
>JAHJKV010000111.1 GCA_018822065.1 Pseudomonadota bacterium | reverse complement strand
TCCATGGCCTGTCGGATCATGTCTGGCCGGTACTGGAACTGGTCCTCTTCCGCCACGGCCACCCGGCGGCACTCGCCGCCTGCGAACTGGATGAAGTTAGGGTAGCAGGCGTAGGCCGGGTCCGAGAGGATGACGTTGTCGCCCGGCTCCAGCAGGGCGGAGAAGAGCAGGAACATGGCTGGCGAGGTGCCCTGGGTGACGATGACATGATCCGGGTGCACAACCGCGCCGTGCTCCCTGGCATACCAGGCGCAGATGGCCTCGCGCAGCTCAATGATGCCCAGGGAGTGGGTGTAGTGGGTCTTGTTCTCGCGCACCGCCCTCATACAGGCGTCCTTGACGCACTCGGGCACGTCGAAGTCTGGTTCGCCGATCTGCAAATGGATGACGTGGACCCCCTGGCGCTCAAGAGTGTGGGCGGCCTCCAGAATTTCCATGACCTGGAAGGGGGTCATCTCCTCACAGCGGCGGGAACAGGTGCTCATCGGTCACATCCTCATGCAAACAGCCCCGCGACCCCAAGGGGCAACGGGGCCGTGGGGAATCGGTTGGTTGGGGGTTAAGCGATTTCCACCAGATTCAGGTCGAAGATCATGGTCTTGCCCGCCAGGGGATGGTTGCCGTCCAGGGTGACGGACTCGCCGTCCAGTTCGGAAACGACAACGCGCTGCACGGAGCCGTCTTCCAGGGGAACTTCCAGCATCAGGCCGACTTCCAGCTCGATCTCGGGCGGAATCTGTTCGCGCCGGACTTCGACGGTCAGCTCCGGGTTGTGGAAACCGTAGCCTTTTTCGGGCTCAATGGTCACCTTGCGCAGTTCGCCGGGTTCCATGCCCTCGACTCCCTGCTCGAATCCCTCGACCACCATGTTTTCGCCCAGGGTGAATTCCAGGGGCTCCCGCTCCACCGAGCTGTCGAAGACAGTGCCGTCTTTCAGTTGTCCGGTGTAATGCACTCTGACGGTATCGCCGGTTTTCGCTTTGGCCATGGGAGGGGCTCCTTCAGGTTTGGTGTCTTTGGACGCCCCAGAGCCTGTGGGGCTCGGCTGGGGACATCCGGTCATGAGCGGGTGGCGGGGTGGCTTCCTGTGAGGTCGTCCCCTGCCGGATGCAACGCTGAATCCGTTGCATTCCGCGGTTGTTCCACTAAAAATTAAAGTTCAGGGTGTTCCTGAGTTCTTCCATGGTCGCCTGGGCGGCGGCGCGGGCCGTGACGTTGCCACGCTCCAGGATGGCCCATAGTTCGTCCGGGTTCTTGAGCAGGGCGGCCCGGCGTTCCTGGAGCGGGGTGATAAAGGTCTGCATGGACTCTAAGAGCTTCTTCTTGCAGTCCACGCAGCCCCAGCTCGCGTCGCGGCAGCCCGCCTGGATCATGGCCTGATCTTCCTCGGAGGTCATGGTCTTGTGGTAGGGGAAGAGGTTGCAAACCTCTGGGTCGCCAGGGTCGGACTTGCGCATCCGGCTGGCGTCGGTGAGCATCTTCATCACCTTGGGCTGGATCTCTTCCATGGACTCGCCCAGGCCGATGGCGTTGCCATAACTCTTGCTCATCTTGCGGCCATCGAGCCCCGGCAGCTTGGCGTCCGGGGTGAGCATGTCCTGGGGTTCGGGGAAGAACGGCGTGTCATTCAAATGATTGAAACGTCTGGCGATCTCGCGGCAGAGTTCCAGGTGGGGCAACTGGTCCTGGCCCACGGGAACCGCGCCCGGTTTGAACATCAGGATGTCTGAGCTCATGAGCACCGGATAGCCAAGGAAGCCGTAAGTGTTCAGGTCCTTCTGCACCAGCTGCTGCTTGACTTCCTTGTAGGTGGGGCAGCGTTCCAGCCAACCGAGCGGGGTGATCATGGACAGGATGAGGTGCAACTCGGCGATCTCCTTGACCGCAGACTGCTGGTAGATCACGCATTTTTCCGGGTCCAGTCCGGCCGCCACCCAGTCGAGGACCAGCTGGGGCACGAACTGCTTGATCCGCTTGGGGTCGGCATATTCGCTGGTCATGGCATGCCAGTCGGCCACGAAGAAATAGCAGTCGTGCGATTCCTGGAGCTTCATCCAGTTAACGAGCACGCCGAAGTAGTGGCCAAAGTGGAGCGGTCCAGTGGGGCGCATGCCGGAAACGATGCGGTTGTTTGTTTTATTCATTTTCTATCCTGTTTGAATCAAAGAAGTATGATTAAATTATGCGTGGAAGTCCCAATAGCTCCATGCCGAAGCGGGTGCAGGGAATCAGGATCTGCGAGAGTACCCCGAACACGGCCAGAAGGATTACCAGCACCATGCCGTATCTGGCAAGGGACATGTAGGGACGGGCCAGGCGGGCAGGGAGCAGCCCGGCCAGGATGTTGGAGCCGTCCATGGGCGGGATGGGGATCAGGTTGAAGAACCCCAGGATCAGGTTGACGAATACCCCGAACAGGGCCACGTCGCGCAGAAGGTAGACCACCGTGGGCAGGATGCTGATGTTGGGAACACGCTGGCCGATAATCAGATGGTAGATCAGGGCGTAGACAGCGGCCTGGAGAAAATTGGCAATGGGCCCGGCCAGAGAGACCCAGATCATGCCCTGACTGGGATTCTTGAAATAGCCGGGATTCACGGGCACGGGCTTGGCCCAGCCGATGTGGACCAGGAAAAACATCACCGTGCCCAGGGGGTCCAGGTGCTTGATCGGGTTCAGGGTCAGCCGGCCGGCCAGGCGGGCCGTGGGGTCGCCAAGCTTGAGCGCGACCCAGCCGTGGGCCAGTTCGTGGAAGATAACCCCATAGAGGAAGGGGATCGCCAGCAAGGCGATGTCCAGAAGATACCCGATGGGGTCATTGAATAATGCGTCGAACATGGGCCAGGGGCTAGCACGATGGGGGGCGGGGCGCAAGCCTCAAGCTAGTCTTGGTCGGCGGCGAGGCCCTCGGCCACGATGGCCTTGAAGCGGCAGACGGAACAGAGGCCGACGGAGGTGGGGGAGCCGCATTGGTCGCAGGGGTGGACGGCCCGACCCTCGGCGGCTTCCTTGACCTCGAAGGCGGGGCGGCCCCGGCGGAGGAAACCTTCGTAGAAGGAGTATTTCTGGCCGGGGCTGGTGTTTTCAAGGGTTGCGAGGAGCTGCTTGTGGGCGCTGAAGGACGCGCCGCCGGAATAGATCG
>JAHJKV010000110.1 GCA_018822065.1 Pseudomonadota bacterium | reverse complement strand
TAGGCCTTGGTGACCTCCACGCCCATGATGTCGGCGTTGCACCAGGGATAGAAGAGCACGGCAGCTTTCAGTTTTTGCAGGGCTCCGGCGGGCGTGGTGGTGAGTCCCGTGGGTGTCCGGGCGGGCGGGGCCAGGACCAGGGCGTCCATGATGGTGGCTGCGCCGTGGGAATAGCCCAGGGCGCCGATGGCCTCGGGCTGGACCCAGGATTGTCTCGCGGCCCAGTCCAGAGTGATGAGCAGATCGGCGGCCCGCTCACCAGGCAGCAGACGTCCGGAGCGCAGAGCTCTGCCCGTGAGGCCTCGGCCAGCATAGCTGTCCACGAAGATGGTTGCGAAACCCGCCTGGTTCAGGCTGCGGCTGACCGTCTCGAAGTGGTTATACCAGGCCAGATCGCTTGCACCGTGCAAGAGGAGGATGGTCGGGAAGGGACCGGCACCCTCCGGCAGAGAGACCCGGTAATGGGGTTCCAACTCCGCCAGCACCTGTGCGGGGGATTTGATGACCGCCTGGGGTGGCGCGCAGGCAGCGAGAGCGAACAGAAGCAGCAAGCAGGTCAGATGGATGAGACGGGAATAGGCAGACTGCATCATGTTGCTCCTTGTAGAGTATCTGGAGGTTGGCCTGGGGTGCACATATGCGGCACCAATACCATGAAAAGGATAGCGTGATAGGAGAGTGATGGCAATAAGTAGCCTGGGACGGACACTTCGGGTGATATTGCGCCGCGCTTGGCAGCTTTTATGGTTTAAAAAAAGAAAGCCGGGTCGATTCCCGGCTTTCCATGTGCATGTGTTTTGCGTTGGCTATTCGATGATGTTGAGCAGCCGGTCCCAGCGGACGTTCATGTTCTGGCTGTCCCAGGACCAATAGAGGATGAGCGCCTTGCCGATGATGGCCTCGCGGGAGACGAATCCCCAGAAGCGGGAATCGCGGGAGTCGTCGCGGTTGTCGCCGAGCATGAGGTAGTGGCCCTCGGGCACGGTGACCGGCTTCAGGTTGTCGCGGATCTCAGGAAATTGTTTGATGAGTGGGTCGAGGTGTTGCTTGTAGGGCTCATCCAGGGCTTCTCCGTTGACGAGCACCTGCTTGTTGACGATTTCGACCGTGTCGCCGGGCAGCCCGATGAGCCGCTTGATGAAGTCCTTGCTGGGGTCTTCCGGGTATTCGAAGACCAGGATGTCCCCGCGTTGCGGGTCGCCTGTGGAGAAGAGGATGACGTTGGTGAAGGGCACCTTGATGTCGTAGGCAAAGCGGCTGACCAGCAGGTGGTCGCCTATCTGCAGGGTTTCCAGCATGCTGCCCGAGGTAATTTTGAAAGCCTGGATCACGAAGGAGCGGATGAAGAGGGCCAGAAGGGCTGCGATGAAGATCGCCTCAATCCATTCCTGCAGTTTCGATTTGTATGCCATGGAGGGTATCCTTTCAGTTCAAATGAGCGGCGAAACGTTCATGCTGGCCGCGTTGCTGCCTTTACCCCAACTCCCGGCAGAAGACAAATGCGGGACGGGATTGGAAAGAGGCGGGCCGAGGCCACGCCTGCCGGGCGGCCTAGTCCTCGTCGACCTTGAGCACCGCCAGGAAGGCCTCCTGCGGAATCTCCACATTGCCCATGCGGCGCATGCGCTTTTTCCCTTCCTTCTGCTTCTCCAGAAGTTTGCGCTTGCGGGTGATGTCGCCGCCGTAGCATTTGGCCGTGACGTCCTTGCGGAAGGGCGCGTTGCGTTCCTTGGCGACGATCTTGGCTCCGATGGTCGCCTGGATGACCACCTCGAACATCTGGCGGGGGATGCTGCGTTTGAGCTTGAGGGCCAAGCTGCGGCCCATCCTGGGGGCATCGTCGCGGTGTACGATGATGGAGAAGGCGTCCACCGGGTCGCCATTGATCATGATGTCGAGCTTGATCAGGTCTGCGGCGCGGTAGTCGATGATTTCGTAATCCAGGGAGGCATAGCCTTTGGTAGAGGACTTCAGCTTGTCGAAGAAGTCATACATGATCTGCCCGAAGGGC
This sequence comes from Pseudomonadota bacterium, assembly GCA_018822065.1. GTDB lineage: Bacteria > Desulfobacterota > Desulfovibrionia > Desulfovibrionales > Desulfovibrionaceae > JAHJKV01. The sequence continues at coordinate 994 of JAHJKV010000110.1, read as the reverse complement.
ATCTCGTAGGTGATGATGACCCGCTTCTGGGAGACGAAATTGATGTTCTTTTGGATGCCGTGTTTTTCTTCACACAGGGCCAGCACCGCGCCCACGTACTCGCTGGGAACGTGCACGTCCAGCCGCACGAAAGGTTCGTGCACGGATTCGATCTTCTGGGGATCGGGCAGGTGGCTGGGGTTGTCGATGATCAGGTCCTGGCCGTCTTTTGTCTTCACCTTGTAGATGACCGAGGGGGCGGTGGTGATGAGTTTGGCCTGAAACTCCCGTTCCAGTCGTTCCTGGACGATCTCGATGTGCAGCAGACCGAGGAAGCCGCATCGGAAGCCGAAACCGAGTGCCTGGCTGGTCTCGGCCTCGAAGGTGAAGGCCGCGTCGTTGAGCTGCAGCTTTTCCAGGGCCATTTTCAAGGTCTCATATTCGGCGGGTTCCACCGGGTAGAGGCCTGCGTAGACCATGGGCTTCACTTCCTGAAAGCCGGGGAAGGGCTCGGTGGTCGGGTTGTTCGGGTGGGTAATGGTGTCACCCACGGGTGCGTCGCCCAGTTCCTTCATGGAGGCGCACATGAATCCGACTTCGCCGGGGCCCATGGTTTTCATTTCCACGGGGCCGGGCGAGAATACGCCGAGCTTGGTGACCTCGAAGCTGGTCTTTGTTGAGAAAATTTGAATCCTTTCGCCCTTCTTCAGGGTGCCATCCAGGATGCGGAAGAGCACCACCACGCCTTGGTAGGAGTCGTACCAGGAGTCGAAGATGAGCGCGCGCAGGGGCTTGTTTGCGTCGCCGATGGGGGGGGGCAGCTTGTTCACGATCTGTTCAAGCACCAAGTCGACGTTCAGGCCGGTCTTGGCGGAAATGCGTACTGCGTCCGAGGCGTCCAGGCCGATGACCTCTTCGATTTCGGTGGCGAAATGATCCGGGTCTGCGCTGGGCAGGTCGATCTTGTTCAGAACCGGGATGACTTCCAGATTCTGGTCCAGGGCCAGGTAGACGT